>JAPHRL010000165.1 GCA_026195755.1 Kangiella sp.
ACCAGGTTATTACTGCTCCTGATGGTGAGTCGGGCATCGTTTCTGCTAAAGCCAACCACCCTGATGTGATTTTAATGGATGTGGTTATGCCGGGCTTGAATGGCTTCCAGGCGACTCGTCAACTGAAAAAAGATCCTGCAACATCTTCGATTCCAATCATTATTGTTTCAACTAAGTCACAGGCAACTGACCGGGTCTGGGGTATGCGTCAAGGCGCCAACGACTATATTACCAAGCCGGTTGATGAAGCCTCTTTATTAGAGTCTGTGAATAACGTTTTAGGATCATAAATTCTTATGTCTGGAACTGATACGACCAATATTGTTGGCATTCTTGCCGATATCGAAAAACGTAGTCAGAAACATCGTGATTCGCTACCGCAACATGACGTTAGTGGTGGCGCTTTCTATAGTGGGTTAAGTTTTTTGTTAAATGGTGTCAGCTATCTAGCCCCTTTAGATGAAATTTCTGAAATTATTCCTGTCCCACATACAACCAAAGTCCCTGGAGCCAAAAGCTGGTTGAAAGGGGTTGCTAACTTGCGTGGTGTCTTGTTGGCTTTGGTGGATTTGCAAGAATATTTGGGTCGTCCAAGTTCAAGAAACATACTAAAACAAAGAGTTTTAGTGCTAGATCAACATGGTTCCTATTTAGGATTGATTGTTGATGAAGTACGAGGCTTGCACCATTTTGAAGAAGATGAGCAAGTCGAAGGCAGTCTAACTGCCGATGCAGTTATTGCTCCTTACATTGTAGGGGGCTTTGAAAGAAACGGGGAGTTGTGGCGGGTTTTTGGGATGAAGGAGTTATCGGAAAGTCCGGAACTTCACCAGGTCGCTGTGTAATTTTACAACAAATATGAAGTTAAGATGTCTCGGGAGCAACCTATGAGTGAGACCACTAAGAAGATGAAGAAGGCAAGCCGATCAGGAATCGGGTTTTATGCTTTTTTACTGATCATTGTCTTGATCGCGCTGGCGGTAAATGCAGGTTATGGTTTCTTGGAAAGTCAGAACCGTATTAAACGAACAGAGCTTGCATCTGAAATGAAGGTATTGTCGCAACAGATTGCAACAAATGCTTCAGAAGCAGCGCAAGGTAACCAGTCAGCGTTTTCTGAGCTGGACGCAGCGGCCAAGCAGTTCAGCGGAAATTTACGGAAGTTGATTGATGGCGAAAGTGTAACGAATCTGCCGCCAGCGCCAGCAGCCATACTTAATAACGAGATCAAAGCGCTTGATACTCTGTGGAATGAGGTTGAACCTGAAACTCAATCTATTCTCGCATTCCAGCAAGTTGTGAGCCGTATGTATATAAATGCGGATGAATTGGCAGAGCAAATTCCAACCATGCAACGTCAATACGATAGTGTAATTGATACACTTCTAGATAACCGCGCTGACGGTGAAGAGGTGCATCAGGCAACTCGTCAAAAGTGGCTGGCTGAGCGTATATCATCAGGCATGCAGAAAGTATTACGGGGTGGCGCGGAAGCACAAATTGCTGCGGAAGACTTTGGTCAGGACGTTGATACTTTCGGAGTGTATCTGGAAGGTCAGCTGAATGGCGATGCATTACTTGAGATTCGACGCGTAAACAATCCCGAGGCGCGCGTAGCTCTTGAGTCAATTGTCGGTGAGTTCCAAAGTGTCAGTGAAAAAGTTGACTACATCGTGTTTAGTACGCCAAAGCTATTTGAAGTACAGAACGCATCGGACAAAATTTATAACACGGCTGACACATTACTCGCGCGTACCTCAAGCGTGGAAAGTGCCTTCGCGGCTATGACGACTAGTTATACCGAGCCTGGTAGCCCTGTACTTTCTGGCGCAATGTTCATTTTAATTCTGCTGTTACTGGTTGGTATGTATGCCAATCAACGTAAAGCGGAAAAAGTACGTCTACGAGAGTCAGAAGTTTCAGCTGAGCGTGAGAAAGAAGAGAACGCTCGAAACCAGGAAGCGATTATTCGACTTCTGGATGAGATTGACAGCTTGGCAGATGGTGACTTGACAGTTAAAGCAACGGTAACCGAGGACTTCACGGGTGCGATTGCTGACTCATTCAATTTAACCATTGACCAGTTACGTGGTGTAGTTGGCGCAATTAACGAAGCGGTTGACCAGGTATCAAAATCAGCTGAAGAAACACAGCAAACCTCTAGTGCATTAGCCGAAGCGTCGCGTCAACAGGCACAAGAAATTACAGGTGCTTCTGCCGCGATTAACGAAATGGCAGTCTCTATTGAGCAAGTATCAGCGAACGCGTCTGAGTCTTCACAGGTTGCGGAAAAATCGGTGGAAATTGCGAAGAAGGGTGGTGAAGTTGTACGAAACACTATCCGAGGCATGGATACGATTCGTGAGCAGATTCAGGAAACATCGAAACGTATTAAACGTCTGGGTGAGTCATCACAAGAGATTGGTAACATCGTATCTTTGATTAACGATATTGCTGATCAAACGAATATTCTGGCATTGAACGCGGCAATTCAGGCATCGGCAGCTGGTGAAGCTGGTCGTGGTTTCGCGGTAGTTGCGGATGAGGTTCAGCGACTGGCGGAACGTTCATCTAACGCAACTAAACAGATTGAAGCACTAGTAAAAACGATTCAAACGGATACTAACGAAGCGGTAATATCGATGGAAGATACCACTTCAGAGGTTGTTCGAGGTGCTCGATTGGCACAGGATGCAGGTGTTGCACTGGAAGAGATTGAAACGGTATCTACGAACTTGGCGGATTTGATTCAAAGTATTTCGAACGCAGCGCGTCAACAGGCAGCTTCAGCGGGCCATGTATCAAATACCATGACAGTTATTCAGGAGATTACAACGCAAACGTCTGAAGGTACTCAAGAAACCGCTCGCTCGATTGGTAAATTAACCGAGTTGTCGGAAGATTTGCGTCGTTCAGTATCAGGCTTTAAGTTGGATTCAACAAACGATGATTACTTCAGTGTTGATAATCAGCCAACTGTTGCAGATGATTCAGAAGAAAGTTTCGAGAATATGTTCGATGATGCTGATGACTCAGAAGAGTCTCTTGCAGAAGATATTGATGAATCATTAGATTCGCTAGATGAAGAAACCAACGAGTTAGAAAAATCTAATAGTGACTTACAAGACTCAAACGATGAGCTTGAGGATTTCCTGAAGGAAGCTGATGAGAGTCTTGAGGAGTTAGACGAAGATATCTTTTTGGAAGAAGATTCAACAAAGAAAGATTGATTGAGAGTCGCTAGTTGAAACATAGCTCTTTAACTCATGTACCGGAAATGGAGACTGCAACCTTTGAGCGTTGGCAGTCTCTGATTAGAAAGTACTCAGGGATATGGATACCAGCCAATAGGCAACTCTTTTTAAAGACGAGTTTATTGAAAAGAATCCGTGACCTGAATTTAGAAGGTTACGATGAGTATTATTCGAAGTTACAGGATAAGAGCTGGGCTTCATTAGAATGGTTTCAATTGATTGATGCGTTAACCATTCATGAAACGAGTTTCTTTAGACATAAAGAATCGTTTGATTTGGTTCAGCATGTTTGTCAGCAAAAGATCATTCAATCGGCCAATTCGAGCAGTGATTGTAATGTTCAGATTTGGAGCGTTGGTTGCTCTACAGGTGAAGAAACCTATAGTTTGGCAATCGCCTTAGAAGAGCTAAGCTTGAATTCGTTGACGGAAAAGGGATTGCGATTCTATTACGGTATTACCGGTATAGATATTAGCTATCCAGCGCTGAGTGCTGCAAGACGAGCAATTTACAGCGATAGAAAATTACACATGATGTCACAAGAGATTCAGGCATCATATTTTAATCGTCATGATAGTCGACATTGGTGTGTCAAAGAACATATTCGTAACAGAGTGCTGTTCTTGCAAGGAAATCTCAGTGATATTGAGAAATCACCAAAGCGTAATTATGACGTCATATTTTGTCAGAACGTATTGATTTACTTTCGGCCTGAAGATCGTATTAAGATATTAGAAGGGCTCGTAGAAAGGTTGATACCAGGCGGTGTTTTAATACTCGGGCTTGGTGAAATCATTAACTGGAAACATCCAGAGCTAGTGCGGATTGACGAGAAAAACTGTTTGGCATATCAGCGGCAGCTATAGCTACAACAAATGGTGTAGGCATGAAAGATAATCAAACAAAAGTAGCTTTAAATTGGGTTAAAGACGAAATCGAAAGCACGCTTGAGCAAGCACAAAATGCTATTAGAGCGTATGCAGAAGATGAGACTGATAAAACCCAGGTCCATTTCTGTGCAAATTGTATGCACCAGATCCGTGGAACTATGCAGATGCTTGAGTTTTCAGGAGCTGCATTGCTGGCTGAGGAAATGGAAGCTCTTGCCGAAGCAATCGGTGAGCACAAAGTTGACTCTAATGAGAAAGCGTACGAAGTCTTTCTTTCTGCCATTCTAAGATTTAGAAGTTATTTATCACGCTATGCAGAAGGTAAATCTGACCTTCCAGTTATTTTGTTGCCCGCTATTAATGATATGCGCGCATGCAGAGGGGCAGAAAGCCTCGGAGCTGGGAATTTAATTAGCATACCAACCGAAGGTATTGAAGCTCCAGCTCCAAAAAATAAAACAGAATTAAAGGGTGATATTTTAGCCGAAGTCAAAGCTCTACGGTCACAATTTCAACAAGGTCTACTAGGCGTTATTCGTGAAGTTGAAACCCAGACCAATCTAGAACGAATGCAGCAGGTTGCAGAAAAACTATGGGGCTTAGGTGACAGAGTACCTTATCAGCCACTATGGTGGGCAACCTCTGTTTTCCTTAAAAATATTGGGCTGCTGTCAAAGAAAGATACTCCTGTTATTAAAAGTTTGTTAGGTCAGGTAGATAGACGAATTCGTGAGCTTATCGATCAAACAGCCAATCAGGAAGAAGCTAATAAAGTTTTAATCAATATTCTTTTTTATATAGCTCAGTTTGATACTGAAGATGAGCAAGTAAAAGAAATTCAAGACAAATTCCAGCTTAATCAATTAATGGATTCAATGGGCGACCTTGAAAGTGAATCCAGTGATTTGACTGGTCCTGATACACAGAGTGTTAGGATTGCTCTTAATGTCATTAAAGAAGATCTAGGTGAGATCAAAGAGTCACTAGATCTTTATATCCGTACTAAATCTCAAGAAAGTGAACCATTGGAAGATATGGTTCCTGCTATGCAAAAAATTTCTGACACCATGTCGATGCTTGGGCTGACTCAATCAAAAGAAATGATTAGTAAGCAAATGGAGTCCATTGGTAATTTATTGGATGGATCAGAAGCTGACCGTGAGCAGGGGTTGGTCTATATTGCTGAAGGTATTTTGTCGCTTGAAGACTATATTGAGCGGGCACTCAGGATGGACAGTAAGCAGCTGGCCAATGAAAGTTTGGGACAAGGAGAAGGTGAGTCATTACAAATTATTAATGCACGTTATCAGCTGGTCCAAGAGAGCCGCGGTAACTTACATAAAGTTAAAGACGCAATTACCGATTATCTAGATGAAAGCCATAATATTAACCGCTTGGAACATGTGCCAGAGCTGTTGAAAGAAGTGGAAGGAGCGTTGACTTTTGCCCAGCTCGATAATTTGCTCGACGTTATATCAAAAGCCAAGAACTTCGTGCTGAAATACTTAATCAGTGAGAAGGTTGTACTTAGTGAAGCAGAGGTTTCAACATTAGCTGACGCTATCAGTTCAGTGGACTATTATCTTGAAGGGCTGATGTCATCAGGGTTGCATGGGTTGCCCGTTATTTTACAAAGAGCTACCGAAAGCATTAATGAATTAGAAGTACATTACGGCAGTCTGGATGAAGAAATGTTGCCGGTGCTAGACGATGCGCTTGAAATGCCTGAAATCGAAATGGTAGAAAGTAATAATTACGATGATGGCGATGACAGCGATGAATTGATTGATGACGAAGTGCGTGAAATCTTCATTGAAGAAGCGGATGAAGTTCTGGAAGAAATGCACAGCTTGCTACCGGTTTGGAAGCAAGACCAAGGTAATAAAGAAGCAATATCGACTATACGTCGTAATTTCCATACCTTAAAAGGTAGTGGTCGTATGGTGGGAGCTACCGATATCGGTGAGCTTAGTTGGGCTATTGAAAATATGCTCAATCGATTAATCGATCATAGTATCGAATACACTCCCGCATTATTCGTGACCACTGAGGAAGTTGCTAATTACCTGCCATCAATGGTCAAGCAGTTTGCTGGTGGCGACAAAACACAGTTCCCCAAAGAATTAGCTGACAGAGCAAACCGTATCAGTAAAGGCGAGATTATTACTGATATCCAGCCTCAGCAAGAACAAACTGAAGAAGAGGCAGACCAAGCTGCAGAACAGGAACTGTTTGATATCTTCAAGCAGGAAGCAGAGGGACATGTAACAAGCCTTGAGATGTTTGCAAACCAACGCCAGCAAGGCATCACCCAAAGCCAAATCAGCGACAATTTACTTCGTTCATTGCATACACTTAAAGGTGTGGCACATATTGCGAATATCCAGTCTTTGACCAATGTGATTGTACCGGTTGAGAGTTACTTTCAAGAACTCAAAACAAGAGAGCTGCTAGCCGAAGAAGCAGATATGTCGTTAATTGCTCAGACCAAGGATCTATTAAGGTACATCATTAGTACTCCTGAAGATGATCAGGTGATTTCGGTACACGAAGATGAAATTATTCAACAGCTTGCTCAGCTTCAAAATCGATTTGATGAGTCGGGTGAGTCTGGTCAGGAGCAGGGGCGCGATCCGGAATTGATTAAAGATATTTTCAATATCGCTTCAGATGTATTGGTCGATATCGAAAGTACTAATTTGCAAGAGACACCAAGTTCTGAGCGTTTAGAAAAAATTTCTTATCTAATGGCTTCGGTTGATCGCTTGAAGAATATTTTGGATGAAGCAGAGCTTAATGAAATTGACCAGGTAGTGAACGCATTAAGTGATGCACTACAACGAAATATGACTGCAAACAAAGTTGATGTTTCGATTGGTGTTCTACTGAATGAAGTATACAACCAATTAGAAAATCAGTTTGATTGTTTGGCTGCGAACTTATCGATACCAGAGGCTGGTGATTTAGTCCAGGCACTCCAAACTTGGCAGCCAGCAGAGGGCGCAGGCTTAGAGCTGGAGTTAGAGCCTGGCATAGAAGAAAAAACCACAGGCACGGTAGCGGAAGAAGCAGAGCTTCAAAAAGCTGATGAACTTACTGAAGAAAGTACTTCAGAAGAGGTTGATAAGACTCAAGAGCAAGCTTCAAGTGATGACAATGCTATTGAGTTCACGCTTGATGATGATTTCTTGACCCCCAAAGCGGATGACAGCAAGGAGCAGGAAAAGGATAAATCTGATCAGAAAGCACTGCAAGATGATAATTCAATTGAGTTTGAGTTCTCAGATGATTTCTTATCAGCAGAAACTGACAAAGAAGAGCCTGAAACTGAGCAAGTTGAAGAAGATTCTGATCTAAGCTTAGAAGATGCAGCTGAAGAACTGGGTTTAGACTTAGATGATGAGTTGGATTTATCAGAAGAGTTAGCCGATGAAAATGTAGCTGAAGTTACAGAAGAAACTTCTAAGGAAGAGGCACAACAGGAAACAACAGAAAAAGACTCTGATGAGATTGAGTTTGAGGCTGTAGAAAGCGCTACCGACAGTGCAGAGGATGCTCTGGATGAAGACCATGAGCCACAAGACGAAATTGAAGAAGCTATTCAATCCGTAGAGTCTGCTGAAAATGAAGAAAGAGAGGTTTCGGAAGGTGGGGAAGTGCAAGATAGTGAACAAGCTCCAGCGGAAGAAGCTGCAGACGAAGAGCCTCCAGTACCAGCTAAAGAATTCTCTAAAACAATCAGTTTAGATTTAGATGTCGATGATGAACTGTTAGAAATTTTTAGTGAAGAAGCAGAAGAGTTATTTGATAGTGACGCAGCATTGCTTCAGAAGTGGCGTCAAGAACCTAATAACTTCAAGATTATTGCAGAGTTACAACGTAATCTTCACACCCTTAAAGGTAGTGCAAGAATGGCTGGGTTCTCCCCAATCGGTGATTTAGCTCACGGGTTGGAAGATTTATACACAGCCATCACTGATCAACTATTTGCTTCATCTGATGATGCGATTGAGTTGGCTGAGCGAGCCGAAGATAAGTTGCTAGCAATCTTTAATGCAAGAAATACGCCAGACAAAATCCCGTCACCTGAGGGAATTCTAGACGAGATTCAAGGTTTTATTGCTGCACAAAAAGCAGGAAGAGCTTATGTTCGACCAGAAGCTGAAGAGGCTCCGGTAGCTGAACCAGTAGAGTCCAAAGGAGAGGCACCAGTTGAAGAACCTGTAGAAGCGGAGCAGCCTACTGAAGAAGTTAAAGCTAAATTACCTGAGAAAGATAATAAGTCTGAAGAAAGTGTAGAAGAAGATATTGGCTGGAATGAAGAGCTAGCTGAGTTGTTCTTAGGGGAGGCTTCCGAATTATTAACCTCTTACGAACAGGCAATTGAACGATGGTCAAACGACTTACATAATGTAGAGCCATTGCGTACTGCAATGAGAAATCTGCACACACTAAAAAGTGGTGCAAAATTGGCGGCAATATCTTCTGTTGGAGAATTAACGCATAAACTGGAAAGTGTTGTAGAAGCCCTGGCTAGAGATCCCCGATTAGGTCACAGTCGATGGGCGGATATGCTAAGCCGTAGCTATGATGAGCTACATGAAATGGTTGAGCAGGTACGTAATGGACAAATGCCAGCTAAGCCTGCGGAATTATTGCGTAAGCTTGAAAATGACCAAACAACGATTGAGTCTCAGCTTGAGCAGCTTGATAAGCGCGACCTGGCAGAATCAGGGGAGCAGGCTGAAGTTAAAGTTGTATCGCTTGCGGATAGGCAGAAACAGAAAGAAGAAGAGGCTAAAGAAGCGGCAAGTCGCGATGTGATTCGAGTTCGATCTGAGGTGCTCGATAATCTGGTGAACTTATCGGGAGAGGCATCAATTTTCCGTTCTCGCCTTGAGCAGCAAGTAGCCGATTTAAACTTCAACTTAAGTGAAATGTCGTCAACAGTTGATCGATTACGTGATCAGCTACGAAACCTAGAAATTGAAACTGAAGCTCAGGTTCTTTACCGTAGAGAAATTTCAGGTGTTGACTTTGATGAGTTTGATCCTCTGGAGATGGACCGTTATACACGTCAACAAGAGCTTACTCGTAGTTTACTTGAAGCCGCGAGTGACTTGATGTCTATCCAGGAAACTCTTGAAACGAAAGTGGGTGACGCTGAAGCAACGCTATTGGCGCAAGGCCGAGTAAACACTGAGCTGCAAGACCGACTAATGCGGACTCGAATGGTACCTTTTAATAGTATTGAGAGTCGTCTACGTCGAATGGTTCGTCAGATTTCAACCGAGTTGAACAAAGATGTTGATTTAATACTTGAATCAGAAGGTGAGATGGATCGTACAGTGATAGAGCGTATGGTTGCACCACTTGATCACATGTTAAGAAACGCGATTGACCATGGCATTGAATCCAAAGCTGACCGTAAGAAAGCGGGCAAGCAGGAGAAAGGTACCGTTCATCTAAGTCTGTCACGACGCGGTAATGAAGTGTTTATTCAAATCCAAGATGATGGTGTAGGCATTCGGAAAGACAAAGTTAGAGCCCGCGCTATTTCGCAAGGCATGATTGATGAGTCGTATAATCCGACGGATCGTGAGTTATTCCGATTAATTTTGCAGCCAGGTTTCTCCACTGCAGAAACGGTTACTCAGATTTCGGGCCGCGGTGTTGGTATGGATGTGGTGCACAGTGAAATTCTTCAGCTAGGTGGTTCATTAAACATCAGCTCTGAAGAAGGTCAAGGAACAACAATGACAGTTCGTCTGCCTTTCACTCTATCATCTAACCAGGCATTGATGGTCAGGGTTAAAGGCGAGCCCTACGCTATTCCACTGTCAAACATCACTACGGTTGCACGAGTCAGTGCGAAAGAAGTAGTCGATATCTATCAAGACAAAGACAAAACATTCTCTCACCTGGGTCAGGAGTTTGAGTTACGTTATCTTGGACAAATTCTAGATCGTAATTCTGATATCGTAGCTCCTGTGGACGAATATGTACCAGTATTAATCGTTCAAGGTGAAGATAAGCCGATTGCGGTACATGTTGATGAGTTAATTGGTTCGCGTGAAATTGTTGTTAAAAATATTGGTCGCCAGATTTCAACAGTACCAGGTATCTCGGGAGCTTCGATCCTCGGTGATGGTAGCGTGGTACTGATTCTCGATATGCAAACGTTGGTTGATCGCTTCCATGAATGGGATTTCTCGCATGAAGCAGGCATGGTTCAGGAAGCACCAGTGGAAGATCGCATCCCCGTGGTCATGGTTGTGGATGATTCGATTACAGTACGGAAAGTTACTGCGAGACTACTACAGCGCAACCAATTCCAGGTGATGACGGCAAAAGATGGGGTAGATGCAATTACGCAATTACATGATGATATTCCTGATGTAATGTTGCTGGATATTGAGATGCCACGAATGGATGGCTTCGAATTGGCAACTATTATTCGACATGATGAACGACTCAAGCATATCCCCATTATTATGATTACCTCTCGTACAGGTGAAAAACACCGTGAACGTGCAGAACAGATTGGTGTAAATCGCTATCTTGGTAAGCCTTATAATGAGGGTGCCTTATTAAGTACGATCGATGAAATGCTTAAGCTGGATGACTAAAGGATTAAATTAGCTGTAATGAATACAATGTTGGTGCTACTTGGCGCCTCGACAGGTGGTCCAGCAGCAGTAAAGGCTTTTATTGACGCCTTGCCTGATAAACCCTTACCGGTTTGTTTTGTTTTGGCAAATCATATCAATGAAGGTTCGTTGCCAAATTTACAGGCAATGTTAAATGAGCATCCGTTCATTGACGCTGAGATCATTGATCAATACAAAGAGATTAAACCTGGCAAATTATATATTGCACCGATTGATAAGAAGATCAGTTTTGTTGTGCAGGGAAAAATCATTATTACTGAAGAGGTTTGGAGCAAGCCTTATGCTCCAAACATTAATGAGTTATTTGCCGAGTCGCTTGAACTAAAAGATATTGAAAAGCTTGCCATTATATTTAGCGGTATGGGTGAGGATGGTTCGGCGAATGCAGAGCTGCTAACCGAAAGTGGGGTTGATATCTGGTGTCAGACGATTGAAAGTTGCATCCAGTCTTCAATGCCGGAAAGCATGATGAAAACAGGGCAAGTTACTTATAAAGATGATCCGGCAGGTCTAGCTACCCAGCTGGTCATTTTATTAGAAGCATTGTTTCCAGTTGACCAATACGCGTGAGATAAAGCATGACTGATACAGTAAAAGACGTTTATAGTTTTTTGATTCCTATGATTGAAAATAGTCTGTTGTTGCCTAATGCGACAGTGGCTGAAATCGTTCCATTCATGAATGTGGATCTAGCAGAGAATGCAGAGTCGAGTGATGACTGGCAAATTGGTCAAATTATTTGGCGCAACATCAAGATCCCTGTTGTTTCATTAGAGAGAATTCAAGGTAAAAAAGATCTCGGTGAACTTCGTCGTTCACGCATCGCGATTGTTTATACTCTAAACAGTAATCAAGAAGTGCCTTATGTGGCAATCATGGTGCAGGGTATTCCGCGTTTGATTCCAGTTGATGAAGACAACGGTAAGATGCTGGAAGAAAAGTTACCAACTGGCGTAAAAGCGTGGGTTGAGCTAGATGGGCGTAAGGCGCTAATTCCTGATCTGGATTTAATTGAAAACATGTTGGTTGAGCGCGTCTAAAAGTCTCCCCACAAACTATTCATGACAGAAACGGCAGCTAAGGCTGCCGTTTCTGTTCTTAGCACTCTAGGACCAAGTTGAACAGGTTTGCAACCATGCGCCTCAACCCAGCTAATTTCCTCGTCACTGAAACCGCCTTCAGGACCGACCCACAGTTGAATTTCTAAATTTGTGTCTGCACTAATTGATTTAAAGCTCTGTTTGCCCTCAGGGTGCATAAAGAAACTATTATCATTAAATTGGCTTAAAGCTGCCTGCATTTTAATGACAGGGTGCAGGGCTGGGATAGTATTGCGACCACATTGTTCACAGGCACTTTCAATGACTTTTTGCCAGTGTTCCAGCTTCTTTTGCCAACGTTTTTTATCAAGCTTTACGCCACAGCGTTCAGTAATTAGAGGTGTAAACTGCGTTACCCCTAACTCCACGCCCTTTTGTAATGTGAGCTCCATTTTGTCGCCGCGAGATACACCTTGGAATAAGTGAATATTTAAGGGGGATTCGTTCGTGGCCTCTAGGGCTTCAACCACGCGAACCGAAACCTGGTTACGTTCAATAGCTTGGATTTGAGCAAAGTAACTAAACCCATCCCCATTAAATAATTCTATTTGTTGGCCTGTACTCATACGTAGCACGCGACTAATATGCGTTCCAGCTTCTTTATCTAGCTCTATCTCAGTGGATACCGAGAGTGCTTTAGAGGAGAAAATACGGGGTACGCGCATCGGCCTAGTCCTTAGTCGCTAACTGTATACCTTGCCAGGCAATATCGGCAAGTTTATCGATTTCTTCAGGCGTAATCACATAAGGGGGCATGAAATAAACAATATTGCCTAAGGGCCTAAGCAGCGCACCTTGTGTTAGAGCGTGCTCATACACGCGCATACCACGGCGCTCTTTCCAGTCATAAGGAGTGCGGCTGGCTTTGTCCTGAACCATCTCGGCTGCAAGAATCATGCCGGTCTGGCGCACTTCGGCAATATGCGGGTGGTCGGCAAAATGGGCAGTAGCTTGAGCCATGTGTTGTGCCAAGACTTTATTGTTCTCTATGACCGGTTGGCTTTGGAAAATATCCAATGTTGCTTTAGCAACGGCACACCCTGTGGCATAGCCAGTGTAGCTGTGCGAATGCAGGAAGGCGGTCAGCTTTTCGTAGTCATCGTAGAAAGCCTGGAAAATTGATTCACGCGTCAGCATGGCTGAAAGTGGCAAGAAACCGGCAGTTAGGCCTTTTGAAACACACATAAAGTCTGGGCTGATATCGGCTTGCTCACAGGCGAACAAGGTGCCGGTACGACCAAAACCAACAGCGATTTCATCAGCGATTAAATGAACATCAAATTCATCACACAGTTTACGCAACTCACTAAGATAAACAGGGTGATACATGCGCATCCCCGAAGCGCATTGTACTAATGGCTCGACGATGATGGCAGCGACGTTTTTATGTTCGCGCTCAACCAACTCACGCATTTTTTCAAACTGACGTAACGAGTAGTCATGCCAGCTCTCGCCTTCTTCACGGAAAAAACAATCGGGAGAGGGTGCTGTCATAACATCAAACATCAGTGGCTTATAAGGAGCTTTGTATAAGCCTAGATCAGAAACAGCCAATGCACCGGTGGTTTCGCCGTGGTAACCACTTTCTAAGGCGATAAATTGAGTTTTCTCAGGCTTACCTGACAGCTGCCAGTAGTGCAGGCTCATCTTTAAGGCAATTTCTACCGCGGAGGAACCATTCTCACCGTAGAAGACACGGTCCAACCCTTCCGGAGTCATGGCTACGAGTTGCTCTGCCAAATCTATCGCAGGTTCATGGGTGAAGCCTGCAAAAATCACATGCTCCAGCTTATCGACTTGTTCTTTCATAGCGTTGGCAATGACAGGGTTGCTGTGGCCAAACAGGTTAACCCACCAGGAGCTGACTGCATCTATGTAGCGATTACCATCATAATCTTCTAGGTACACGCCATCACCGCGTTTAATCGGCGTCATAGGGTAGCGCTCATAATCCTTCATCTGACTGCAGGGGTGCCAAAGGACGGCTAAGTCACGTTTTTTTAGGGAAGCGTTATCCATAGAGATAGTTTGAAACCATTGAAAAATGATGGCGCCATTATCGCGCATTTGTAATTAAGACTCAAAGGATCGTAATTATTAGTGATGAACTGCAAACTGAAGTGACTTATATTAGAATGGCACCAAAATAGAATAATACTAAGGAAATAAAATGCTTATTAGTAGGGTGTTATAATCAACGTTGTCTACTATAGGGAGTAATAAAATAGCTTTGTTTAGGATGTCATACCTGCCGGTTGCATGTTTTCTTATAATTGAGGTTTGGTTATTAAAGTCTGAAAGTAGAATATTGTTATTAGTTGGAATTGTTCTTAATATCTATATCTACTCAATATTTTGTATCGGTATTCATAGGCTGAATCTTATTGGGAAAGGAGCAAACCAGACGTTGGGAAATATCAGACTAAAGTTCCGCGAATGTAAGTATATTGGCTATTTGTTTATTATTGGGTTGTTCACTAGCTTAGCCAAAATGGCCGTGTTTATACCTTACATTGGGCAGCTTCTAGCAATAGTCTTGGTCATATATGTATTTTCAAGATTGGTTTTGGTTTTACCAGCAGTAGCTATTGATAGGTCGTTAAGTATTAAAGAAGCATTTCATATCACTAAGGATCATCGTTTAGAAATATTCATATTGTTAGGAGTGATCCCAACTTTAATAATATTGCCTTTGTATTTATTAGACTACAGCTTGATGAGTCAAATTATCAGTTCGATTTACACAACGATTATCATGATCTTTAATATTGGTCTAATCTCCCAGACATTTGAGCTGTTAGTTGGGGTTGAGGAAGATGAAGACAACATAAGCGTTAAACTTTAAGCGTTTTTGATAGGGATGTTGCACATAAATTTAAAGTTCATAGCGAGTCATTAAAGCCAGATATAAAAAAGCCGACAAACGCCGGCTTTTTTTATGGAGCTATCAGAACAATAAATTAATAACGATAGTGTTCTGGCTTGTAAGGGCCTTCTACAGGTACGTTGATGTAATCAGCCTGATCCTGACGCAAGGTAGTTAAACGAGCACCAATACGTTCAAGGTGCAGGCGAGCTACTTTTTCATCAAGGTGTTTAGGCAGGATATAAACATCGTTGTCATATTTATCGCCGTTCTTCCATAACTCAATTTGAGCCAACACCTGGTTGGTGAAAGAGTTAGACATAACGAAGCTTGGGTGGCCTGTAGCACAGCCAAGGTTCACTAAGCGACCTTTAGCTAATAAAGTGATGCGCTTACCATCAGGGAATCTGATTTGGTCAACCTGCTCTTTAATGTTAATCCACTCGTATTTTTCCAGACTGGCTACGTCAATTTCATTGTCGAAGTGACCAATGTTACAAACGATCGCCTGGTCTTTCATGCGCTCCATGTGCTCATGACGAATGATGTCATAGTTACCTGTCGCTGTTACAACAATGTCAGCTTGCTCAACAATGTTTGGATCTTCAAGATCGACCACACGATAACCTTCCATTGCTGCTTGTAACGCACAAATTGGATCTATTTCAGTAACCCAGACAGTGGCGCCTAAACCACGAAGCGATTGAGCAGAACCTTTACCCA
>JAPHRL010000212.1 GCA_026195755.1 Kangiella sp.
CTTTGTAGGGGCGATTCATGAATCGCCCCTACTTAGATTAAAGCCAATCGCTAAGGTACTGTAAACTCTTAGCCTCTCATCGATTTTCACCCCGTTCTCGAAAGAAACCCCTGCGTTTAAAGGGTTGACAGGTAAGGTCGCCTCCGTTTTTTCGCCAGCTTGCGCCTTGCTCTTGAGCGAAAATCCACATTTAATAATTTATGAAATACGCTTTTTTTGATGCGCTGTGAATTCGCCTCGCTCTCCAAAACACAATACTTATTTCATAACGCCTGTCATCCCGCGGCTTTGACCGCGGGATCCAGTGGCTTCCATTTGTCGGTAAAGCTCTAGGGAAGCATCTTCCGCATCGGTTGTTTGGATGCTGGGCCTGCCCCATTGGGTAAACCCGCCTTATGGATTGTTAACTGCAAGTTTATTGAGAAATAAGCATCAAGCGCTTTTCAACAACTCTTTAGCATGCTGTCGAATCGTTTCAGTGATTTCGACGCCACCTATCATGCGGGCGATTTCTTCAATACGTTGAACTTCGGTGATCTCAAGCAGCTGCGTCTGTGTGGCTTTTTTGTCTTGTGACTTGCTGACTTGCAGGTGGTGGTGGCCTTGAGCGGCGACTTGGGCCTGATGGGTCACGCAGAGGATTTGGGCTTGCTTGCCAAGTTCTGCGAGAAGTTTGCCGACGATTTCGGCGGTTCCGCCACCAATGCCGACATCTACTTCATCGAAAATGAGGGTGGGTAATTGAGTGGTTTGTGCATTGATGACCTGCAGTGCCAGGCTGATACGGGACAGCTCACCGCCGGATGCGACTTTGCGCAATGGCATCGGTTTTTGTCCGGGGTTGGTGCTGACCATAAATTCTGCAGTTTCTAAACCGGTGCTTTTATGCGCACCAGCATCTTGCTTATTAAAGGCGACTTCAAAAACACCATTGCCTAAACCAAGTTGTTGCATCAATTTAATCACTTCTTGATTCAGCTTTTTGGCTGCGGTTTGGCGTTTGCTGCTGATAGTCTTGGCCAGTTCCAGATATTGCTTCTCAAGTTTAGCGAGTTCTTTTTCAAGATCATCAAAAGTTTGCTCGTCACCTTCCAGACTTTCTAGTTCCTGTTGCAATTCTTGTAGGGTCTGCGGCAAGTCTTCCATGCTGACTTGATGCTTGCGCGCCAGATCATGCAAAGCTGAGATCTGTTGATCGAGTTCCTGATACGCTTGCGGATCGATATCGAGCCCTTCCAGATAATCGCGCAGCTCATGACTGGCTTCGTCAATTTCAACCAGCGCTGACTGCAATAAATCATGGGTATTTTTTAAACCTTCATCCACTGCCAGCATGTCACTGATGTTGTGGACAATGCGGCCCAGGTTGGAAGAAATGGTGTCTTCATCTTCACTCAGGGCGGCGAGGCTCTGTTGGCCTTTTTCCAGCAGGCGGCTGGCGTTGGCGGCACGCTTATGTTCTTGCTCAATGTCGTTGGCTTTATCAATTGGTGCCTGCTCTAGCTCTTGCAACTGAAAGCTAATCAGATCTTTGCGATCATTTTTATCTTTTAAGGCGCTTTGAAAGGCTTTGAGCTTGGAAGAAATGGTACTGATTTTACTGGCTACTTTTGCCAGTTCCGCACTTTGCTCAGTTAATCCCGCGTAGCGGTCGAGCAATTGCAAATGTACCTGAGGTTTGAACAGGGATTGATGTTCATGTTGTCCGTGAATATCCACCAGGAAATCGCCCAGTTCCGACACCTGCGCCAGATTGACCGGCTGGCCATTGACGAAAGCTTTGGAACGGCCATCATGATTGATGACGCGACGCAAAATACAATGGTCGTCATCATCCAACATTTGTTCGTCTAACCAGTCCTTAACATGCGGCAATTGCTGGATATCAAAATAGGCACTGATTTCAGCACGCTTGGCACCGTTGCGCACCACGTTGCTGTCGGCGCGCTCGCCCAATGCATAAGACAGGGCGTCGACCATAATCGATTTACCGGCACCGGTTTCACCGGTTATCACAGTCATGCCGGATTTCAGGTCGAGATCCAGTTGATCGATAATCGCGAAATCTTTGATATGAATACTGGTTAGCATAAGTTGTTATGGCTTCTTGGTAGTCTGGTCCGGAGTCCAGCTTAGAGCTTTGAGCCCCAGCCCAATTTGGTTCTTAATAAGCGGAAGTAATCATAATCTTTTGGGTGCAACAACCACAAGTCCTGTTTGCGTTTGCGGACACAGATTTTCTCTCCGGGTTGCACCGGGAAACGTACCTGACCATCACAACTTAAGCGCGCTTCGTTCGGGTTGCTGTTGCTGAATACAATATCTACCTTGCTATCGGCATCAATCGCAATGGGCCGACTGGATAAGGTATGTGGGAACATGGGCACTAGCGTGATGGCGTTAATGGATGGCGAAAGAATAGGGCCTCCGGCAGATAATGAATAGGCGGTAGATCCGGTGGGCGTTGAAATAATCAAGCCGTCGCCGCGGGCGCTATAGACAAATGAATTGTCGATATAGACCTCGAATTCAATCATGCGCGAAATCTCACCGGGATAGAGCACGATGTCATTGAGCGCATCGCTGGAACGATCATCACCATCGATATTGGCTTCCAGCAAAAAACGACGCTCTTCGGTGTAGTCTCCGGCCAGAATCTCGCTGACTTTTTCAGTGACCTGTTGCGGTTGAATATCGGTTAAGAAACCTAAATAACCGCGGTTCACGCCGAGTAGAGGTTTGTTGTATTGAGCCATTAAGCGTGAGGCGTACAGCATGCTGCCATCACCGCCGACGACAATGATCAGATCGCACTTTTCGCCCAGTGTTTGCCAGTCGCACTGTACGCTGGCAGGTATCTCCAAATCTTTTGCAACTGCTGCTTCGACCAACACGGCATAGTTTTCCTGTTGCAGGAAGCTAAATAAGGTGACAATGGTTTCGCCAACTTCGTGATGTTTTGGCTTCCCCATGATGCCAATGGTTGCAAAATTCAGTTGTGACGGCATGATTAATGGTTAATTACTTGTAATTGTCATATTGAACCACATTTAAGAATATATAGAGCAAATAGGCAAGTCGTCTGCCATAATTTGTGGTTTTATAGAATTGCCGGCTGGACGACGCCAGATTGTTAAGATGACTTATGAGCAAATTTGATCAACGTGCACAAACTCTGATGAAGGCTCTGGTGGAAACTTATATCGCCAGTGGTCAGCCCGTGGGCTCGAAAAAGCTGCTTGAACAAACGCAACTAACGGTAAGTCCAGCTACGGTACGCAACGTGATGCAGGATCTGGAAGCGATGGGTTTGCTGACCGCGCCGCATACTTCCGCTGGACGTATTCCTACCGCGCAAGGGGTACGTGTATTTGTGGATCAGCTGCTAACGGTTTCAAACGTCGAAGAAGCTTATCTGAAACAGTTGCAGCAGCAATTAGGTCGGGCTTCGGAAACCGGTGAAATGCTGTCCAGTGTCAGTCGCATGCTGTCTAACATGACAAATATGGCGGGTCTGATCCGGGTACCGAGTCGTGATGTGACACGCGTTAAGCACGTTGAGTTTTTACCCTTATCGCAGAACAAGATTCTGGTGATTCTGATTCTCGATGACGGTGAAGTACAAAACCGAGTGATACAACTGGACTCCGAAGTGTCGCGCGATGAATTGCAGCAGGCGTCTAATTATGTAAACCATCATTTCTCCGGCAAAGAATTGAATACCGTGCGACAAGAATTGTTGCAAGAGTTAAAGAGTGATCGCGCGCAGATGGATGCGATGATGTCTTCGATGATGGAAGTGGCCGAGAAAGGCTTTTCTAAAGATGAAAATGATGACGAAGTACAGGTAACGGGTCGATCGCAACTGCTCAACTATACGGGTGATATATCGGATCTGAAGTCGGTGTTTGATGCTTTTGCCGAGAAAACCCAAATGCTGACCCTGCTGGATAAGTGTCTGAGTGCCGATGGTGTACAACTCTTTATTGGTGAAGAGTCTGGTTATGATGTGTTCTCGCAATGCAGTGTGGTTGGTGCGCCTTATTCCATTGACGGCAAGGCAGTGGGCGTTTTGGCTGTCGTTGGGCCGACGCGCATGGCCTACGACAAAGTGATTCCAATGGTCGATATTACCGCCAAATTAATCAGCTCAGCCTTGAAAAAGGACAGCTAAACCCTAATATATCGGCCAGTTTACCAATTTAATGAATGCAGATCGGAGAGAGTGCTAATGTCTGAAAAAGACAATAAAAATCAATCAGTTGAAGATAAGATTGAAGAAATCAAGAATGCGGTTGAGCAAGAAGCTGCAGAAGCTGAGCAGAATGATGCCGAGCAATCCGAGGTGGATGCAGGCCAGGTATTTGAAGATATGACTGAAGAAGACCGTAAATTTGCAGAGCTTGAAGCTGAGCTAGAATCCGCCCGTCAGGAAGCTGCCGAGAATAAAGACCTAGCACTTCGCACTAAAGCCGAAGCCGAAAATATTCGCCGTCGTGCTGAAAATGATGTAGTTAGTGCACGCAAATATGCAATTGAGAAGTTTGCTGTTGAACTGCTAGCCGTGGTTGACAGTATCGAACAAGGTCTGCAATTAAAAGCGGAAAGCGAAGAAAGCAAAGCGATTCAGGATGGGATGGAATTGACTTTGAAAATGACGCTGTCCACCCTGGAGAAGTTTGGCGTTGAACAACTCAATCCGCTGGAAGAAGTGTTTGACCCGCAACTGCACGAAGCCATGACCATGGTGCCAAGCCCAGAGCACGAATCGAATACAGTGATCGACGTATTCCAGAAAGGTTACACCTTGAACGGACGTTTGATTCGACCAGCACGAGTTGTTGTCGCACAGTGAGCTATCAATAACTAGGTAGGGGCGGGCCAATGTGCCCGCCTTTTTTATGGAACAAGTTTGATAGCAGTAAATGACAGTCTTGTTATTGTACGTCATTGGCGTATAATGAGTTTAAAGGATATGAAAGAATAAATAATAAAATGGTTATTATAGAAACGTCTATCTTTACCAAGAGAGTAAAGGAGAGCTTGAATGATGATGATTATCAGCAGCTTCAGGAAGCGTTGATCATTAACCCAGAGCTTGGAAGCGTTCTTCGCAAAAGTGGTGGATTGCGTAAGGTACGATGGAAGCTTGAGGGAAAGGGTAAAGCGGTGGTA
>JAPHRL010000220.1 GCA_026195755.1 Kangiella sp.
ATAAAAGCCCTTCGTAGCCGCTATGGGGGTTAGCAAGAAAAATATCGATAGCAAACCAGGTCATACCGATTGCGCCAAAAGGTACCAAGCCTAGTTCTACTTTGCGGCCTGAAAGCTTTTCACACAGAACTGAACCAATACCAATGCCAACTGAAAAGCAGGCTGAGATTAGTGTTGCTACGAGCTCATTACCATTCAGGCTTACTCTGGTGAAGTTTGGGATCTGGGTAAGGAAGACACTGCCATAGAACCAGAACCAGGAAACACCAAGGATTGATAAAAAAACAACTCTCTGTTTTCTGGCGAACTTAAAGGTTTTCCAAGTTTCAGTAACTGGATTCCAATTTATTTTTAAATCTGGTTGGGCTAAAGGAGTGGCGGGGATTCTTCTACTAAATAGATAACCAATAACGGCGAGTGTTATTAATACTATGCTTAGTATTTGTGTCCCACTAGCACCGCGTTCCATTAAAACACCACCAATAATGGTGCCTATAATAATGGACAGAAAAGTACCCATCTCAACTAAACCATTGCCTCCGAGGAGTTCACTGTCATCAAGATGCTGCGGTAAAATACTGTATTTAATTGGGCCAAATAAGCTGGACTGGAAGCCCATTAAGAAGAGAACAAATAATAAAAACCAGATATTATTAAAGTAAAAACCAATCGCTGCAAATATCATTACGATTATTTCAAACAGCTTAACCTTCCTGATTAAAGCTGACTTCTCAAACTTTTCTGCAATTTGGCCAGCGGTAGCAGAGAAAAGGAAAAATGGTAATATGAATAGCCCTGCAGCCATATTAGTCATTATGTTTTCACTGAAATTAATTTCAGAAGCCACTTTAAATGAGATTAATATAATAACTGCTTGTCTAAAGATATTGTCATTCATTGCCCCCAGCGCCTGGGTGACGAAATAGGATGAAAAGAATCGTTTTTTAAATAATGAAAACTGATTGGCCACTTATTATCCCTCTTATAATTTCTGATCTAGTTTGGCAAATTGAAAAAAGTCTGCGCATTCTTGTAAGTGATTTCAGCAAGGTGCTCTATTGATTGTTGCCGACAGGTCGCGATCTTTTGCGCGATATGCGGTAACAACATGGGCTCATTGCGCCCGTCTTTCGGTTTGGGTCGCAAATCTCTAGGCGTTAGCCAGGGCGCGTCGGTTTCCAGCATCAACCTGTTATCAGGTATTCGGTGAACCATGCCTGCAAGCTCCTGTCCGCGTCTCTCGTCGCATATCCAGCCAGTAACGCCAATGTATAGACCGAACTCTAAATATCGCTCCAGCGCCTGCTCAGAGCCAGTGAAGCAATGAATAACCGCTGGTGGAAGCTCACCTTGGTATTCCTGCAGCAGTTCCAGCATGGTATCGCTGGCATCTCGCTCGTGTAAGAACAAGGGTTTCTGTAGATCACAAGCCATTTCCAATTGCTGTTTAAATACACGTATCTGGCTTTCTGGCGATGAAAAATTACGGTTAAAGTCCAATCCGCACTCACCAACAGCCACGATTTTGCATTCTTTGTGCAGTGCTTTGATAGATTCAAAATCATCAGGACTCATGCGCTCTGCGTCATGCGGATGACAGCCTGCAGTAGCATAGCAGTGCTCATATTGCTGAGCCAGGGTGAGCGCTTGCTTGCTCTCTCGTGCATTGGTGCCAGTGATGATAATGGCTTCGATACCGTTTGCTAAAGCACGTTCAAGCACCTGCTCTCGATCCTTATCGAAGCGATTGCTGGTGAGATTGACCCCAATATCAATGAATTGTAGTTGTGCAGACTGTGCCATAAAGTTTGATTGGCATTAGAAAAAACCTTGTAAGATGTTATAAACTAAATCTGCCTTAAATCAAAGAGATAACAAAAAAGGGAATACCATGTCAGCAGAAACCCCCAGAGTTACTAACGCGCTGGTCGCCATCGCTGCAACTTTTCTGATCATTGCAGGGCTAAAAGCAGCCAGTGTGTTTGTGGTACCGGTCATTTTGTCATTATTTGTGGCGATTATTTTAGGCCCACTTTACTTTTTCTTTGCCAAAGTAAAACTGCCCATCATTAAAAAAGATATGCCTGATTGGCTGGCTATTATTTTGGTGGTGGTCATTATGAGTCTGTTCTTCTTTGTTATCGGTACTTTGGTGGGCAACTCTGTCGAGCAATTTTCCAGTAATCTACCTCGCTATGAAATGATGCTGCGGGCAAAATTTGAGGGGCTTGTTGTCTGGCTCGCGGGACATGGTGTTGAAGTGCCGCAAACACCACTGGCTGAGCGTTTCTCGCCTGGTGTCATGATGAATTTGTCAGCCTCTATTTTGAATGGCTTAGGCGGAGTATTAAGTAATACATTCTTAATCATTCTGACCTCTATCTTTTTATTGATGGAAGCCAGTATTTTTGGAGACAAAATGAGACGTGCTTTCCCAGATACAGAAAGTAAAGCGCATCTTGGGTTGGGCGAAGTGATTTCAAAAATTAAACGTTATGCCTCGATAAAATCAGTTGTCAGTTTATTGACCGGTGCCATTATCAGTCTATGGTTGTGGGTGATTGGTGTCGAATATCCCTTCCTGTGGGGCTTGATTGCATTCATGTTCAACTTTATACCAAATATCGGCTCGATCATTGCCGCCATTCCTGCGGTATTGCTAGCCTGGTTAACCTCAGAAAGTTTAACTACACCACTGTTGGCGGCTGCGGGTTATCTGGCGGTGAACTTTATTGTGGGCAATATTATAGAACCAAAATTTATGGGTAAAGGTCTGGGGCTTTCTACCTTGGTTGTTTTCTTATCATTATTATTCTGGGGCTGGGTATTAGGCCCGGTTGGCATGTTGCTTTCTGTGCCGTTGACCATCATTGTAAAAATCTTCCTGGATGCGAATAAGGAAACTCAGTGGATTGGGATTATGTTGGGCGATAAATAGTGCTAAAGATAGCTAATTGATGGGTTACGCTCTTCGAGCTAACCTATCCTATAACTTTCTATTAAATTCCAGACTACAACCATTGATATATATTTATAGGATGGGTTAGGCATTCGCCGTAACCCATCAAGTTCTTTGAGTAAGTTCTTTCAGCAGACACCATTACTCGCTTTCTTGCACTACAGTATCCCCGCCACCGAGCGCTTTATACAAGGTTACCGTATTGGCAAGCCTTGCTCGTTCGCTTTCCAGTTTGGCCTGCTCAGCAGCAAAGAGATCCTGTTGCGCGCTGAGTACTTCAAGGTAGCTCGCGAGGCCGGCTTTGTATTTGGCTTCAGCTAAATACAAGCGGCGCTTTTGAGCTTTAACCAGATCAAGATTAGCATTCAGCTCTGCATCATAACTCTTGCGATTAACCATCAATTGATAGACTTCGGCGAAGGCTTGCTGAATGGTTTGTTCGTAGGTGGCAACCATTTGTTCCTTCTGTGCTTTTGCAACATCGAGCTGTGCATTTAAGGCATTACCAAAAATCGGCACTGAAATAGATGGCATGAAGGTCCAGGTTTCCGAATCACCATCAAACAGGTTATCAAACTCGGTGCTGGCAAAGCCAAAGTCACCAGTTAGGCGTAAGCTGGGGAAGTAAGCCGCACGTGCCGCACCGATGTTACCGTTGGCAGCATACAGCTGATGTTCAGCGGCTAATACGTCAGGTCGGCTTAGCAGGACGTTTGAACTGATATTGTCTGGCAATTCAAGGCGCATCAATGCTGGCATCTGTTGATTGTCAGTCAATGAGACCTGAGAGAGAGGTGTGCCAATTAAAAGCTCAAGGTTGGTTTTCGATACCGCGTACAGGCGCTCCAGCTGGGATTTGCGCGCTGATACTTGTGCCAAGGCTGCCTGGGCCTGCGCTAAATCCAAATCGCTGGCGATGCCATTGTCTTTACGCTTTTGAATCAGATCCAGACTTTCCTGACGACTATCAAGTGTTTGCTGTGCAAGGCTCAGGTTTTCTTTTGCTGACAACCAGGAATAGTAGGCGTTAGCAGTTTCTGCGATGACAGAAATTTTGATGAAACGCTTGGCCTGCTCGGTGGCGTAAAACTGATTCAAAGCAGCATCGCTTAATGAGCGAATGCGACCAAACAAATCGAGTTCGTAAGAAACGAGCCCGACCGATGCATCGTAGCGATTGAACATGACGCTACCGCCCGTAAAGGTCGATAAATCTCTTCCTCGAGTCTGGCTGACCTCGCCACGGAATCCTGGGACAAACTCTTCCCACTGAATCTGGTAGCGCCCCTTAACTTCGGCCACGCGAGCTGTTGCGATGCGCAGATCACGGTTATGCTCTAGTGCCTGGGCAATCAATGCTTTTGCATTTGTGTCGGTAAAGAAACTTTGCCATTCCCTTAAAACAATTTGCTCGGCGACTTCTGACTGTTGCTCAGAAATGGGCAGGTTTTCTGCCACTGGTAACTCTGGCCGCTCGTTATCAGGCGCCATGGACAGGCAACCCGACAACATGAACAGTACCGCTAATGGCGTTAAGCTTTTATTAGTCATCATTAATCTCCATTCCTCTGGCTGCCATTTCATAGTGCTTGAGTTTGCGAGGGAAAATCTTGCGTACCAGCAGATAGAAAATAGGCACGAATATAATAGCGAGTATTGCAGCAGAAATCATACCGCCAACCACGCTGGTGCCGATGGCTTGACGACTGGCTGAGCCAGCTCCGGTGGCGAGTACCAGTGGCAATACTCCCATGATAAAGGCCAAGGAGGTCATTAAGATCGGACGTAAACGTAGCCGACAGGCTTCAGTTACTGCGGCCAGTGGACTCTTGCCTTCTCCTTCAGCTTCACGGGCAAATTCAACAATCAAAATGGCATTCTTAGCGGATAGGCCGATGATGGTAATCAGTCCAACTTTGAAATAGATGTCATTGGGTAATCCGCCAATAAATGCGGCGATAATCGAACCTAAAATACCCAGCGGTGCGACCAGAATAACTGAAAGTGGTACTGACCAGCTTTCGTATAATGCAGCCAGCACCAGAAAGATCACCAGGAATGACAGGGAAAACAGCAAAGTGGTTTGGTTGCCTGCGACTTTTTCCTCTAGCGATTGTCCTGACCATTCGTAACCCAGTCCTTTAGGCAGTGTCTGTGCGAATTCTTCCATCAGCGCCAGTACTTCACCTGAACTAACTCCCGGTGCACCGCTACCGGTTATGGGTAGCGAGGGTGAACCATTGTAACGAGTAAGTTTGGCTGGCGCTTCGGTCCAGTGCGCTGTAGCCACTTCTGAAAGGTTGACCAGATCACCTTGATCGTTGCGTACCTGCATGCTCAGGATTTCGTCCGGCGTTGAGCGCGTTTCTGCGTCGGACTGTAGCCAGACCTGACGGACTTTCTGCCCTTCTACATAGTCGTTGATGTAGGCTGAGCCGAGAGCAATTTGCAGAGTGCTGTTGAGCTCGCCGATGTCGATGCCCAATGAGCGGGCCTTAATGCGATCCACTTCAATGGTCAGTAACGGTGCTGGCGGTAATGTATCGGGGCGAATTTCAGCAAAATTGCCGGATTGCGATGCCATGCCTACTAGCTGGAATGCGGCGCCCATAAGCTGGTCGGTACCGACTCCAGATTTGTCCAGTAGCTGGAAGTCAAAACCGCTGCTGTTACCAAGCCCCGGAATGGGGGGCATATTGAAAGCAAAAGTCGAGCCTTCTGAATATTTCATAAACTCGGCAGTAGCGGCAGCTGCAAATTCGTCTGCGTTACGCATGCCTTCTCGTTCAGCCCATGACTTAAGATTAACAAAGGTAATCGAGGTGTTTTGGCCAGTACCGAAAAAACTGAAACCGGCAACCGTAATGATTCGCTCAACTTCTGGCTGTTGCAGGAACCACTCATCGGTTTTTTGGGTTAATTCCAGTGTGCGGCTACGGGTTGAGCCTGAAGGCATCAAGGATGATGCGACAATGAAGCCTTGGTCTTCCGAAGGCACGAAACCGGTAGGCATACTGGCAAAACGCCAGCCAACGAGACCACAGATGACCACAAAAATGGCCATTGTGATGAGCTGACCACGTTTATTGAACAGTTTCTTTTCCTGGCTCATATAGGTTTCAGTGAACCAGTTAAAGCCTTGGTTAAACCAGCGGAAGAAGGCCCATTCCTTTTTTTCTTTTTTGTTTGTTTTTAACAAGCCTTGCGCAATTGCGGGGCTGAGAGACAGTGATAAAAACGCCGAAATGGAAACGCTTAATACGATAGTTAAAGAGAATTGCTGATAAATGCGACCTACCGAGCCAGAGAAAAATGCCATCGGTATAAAGACCGCAATCAGTACCGCGGTGGTACCGATAATGGCGCCAGAAATCTGCTTCATGGCTTTTTTAGTTGCCTGATAGGGGCCAAGCTTTTCCTGATCAATAATCCTTTTGATATTTTCAACCACGATGATGGCGTCATCGACCACGATACCAATAGCAAGCACCATCGCGAACATGGTTAGCATGTTGATGGAGTAGCCTAATAGGTAGAGTCCCATGCCGGTACCAATCAAGGATACTGGAACAACAATCAGCGGAATGATGGTGGTGCGCCAGCTCTGTAAGAAAAGAAACATCACCAAAGTGACTAGAAACACTGCCTCGATCAAGGTTTGCAAAACCTGGCCAATGGACTCATCTATGAATATTGAGGTGTCGTAGGGGACAACCCAGGACATATCATCAGGAAAATATTGCTCGAGCTCCGCCATCTTGGTTTTGACCGCTTCGGCTGCCTCTAAGGCGTTACCAGTATTGCTCAGTTTTAAGGCAAAGGCTGCTGATTCCTGGCCATTCAGAAAGGCTTGAGCAGTATAGCTATTAGCGCCACGCTCGACCATTGCCACATCCTTAAGTCGGACTATGGCCCCATCTGATGAAGAGCGCAGGATGATGTTACCGAACTGCTCGGGTGTATTCAGTCGAGAGGGCACTAAGATGGTGGCATTGATTTGCTGCTTGTCTGGAGCCGGTAAGGAGCCAAGCTCGCCAGTAGCCAGCTGCGCATTCTGGTTGCGGATAGCTTGTGCTATTTCGTCTGCAGTAATGGCATAAGAAGCCATCTTTTTTGGATCAACCCAAATGCGCATGGCATAGGTTGCACTGAATAGCTGTGCGCTACCAATACCGTCAATACGGCGCATTTCACCCAGGATGGCACGGTCAATATAATCTCCCAGATCGGTTGCATTATGGCTACCATTGGGTGAGTAGAGGGATACGACCATCAAAAAATCGGGGCGAGTTTTATCAATATTCACCCCCTGGGTACGAACCGATGAGGGTAGCCGTGCTTCTACTCTTTTTAAGCGGTTCTGAACTTCCACCCCGGCAATATCAGTATCCGTACCGGTTGCGAAGGTAAGGATGATGGTTGAGGTGCCGGTGCGTGAACTTTCTGATTTAATATAACGTAGCCCTTCAATGCCGTTCATCTCTTCTTCGATGACGCTGGTAACGGTATCTTCGATCACTTTGGCCGAAGCACCCGGATAGGTGGCGTTGATGGTGACCTGTGGCGGCGAAATATCAGGGTAGGCCATGATTGGCAGATTTTGCACCGCCAGTGTGCCGCCCAGCAGAATTAACAGCGAGATCACCCAGGCAAAAATGGGCCGGTTGATAAAAAACTGTGCCATTGTCTGTTATCCCTATTGTTGTGAGTGCGAGCTATTGGATGGATTGGACATCGCTTGTACAGGGGTTCCCGGTTGCAGAAACTGAGTATTGCTGGTGATGATTTGATCGCCAGCTTTAAGGCCGCTTTTGATGACCCAGTTCTGACCCATCATAGGCCCGAGTTCAACGGGCTGGAAAGCGAGCTTGCCATTCTGAATGACCTTCACCACTGCGCCTTGTCCGGTTAACTGGACTGCTTTCTGCGGTACCTGTACTAAACTTGATGAGTCGGCTACAGGAGCTTTAACGCGGACAAACATACCGGGTAGCAATTGATAATCAGGGTTCTTAACCGTTGCGCGAAGAGCAACCGAGCCTGTGTCTGGATCCACTGACAGGCTGGAAAACTCTAATTGTCCCGGTTGGCTATAAGGCGTGCCGTCAGTAAATAGAATTTGCACTTCTCTTGAAGCAGCATCAGTTGCCTCAGAATGAGAAAAAAGCTCTCGCAACTGATTGATTTCAGTGGCCGAGCGAGTGAAGTCAACATACACCTCATCCAGTTGTTCTATGGTGGCTAAATGCGTGGCTGAGGTAGCACTGACCAGTGCTCCTTCGGTTACCAGTGCTCGGCCAATACGTCCAGAAATAGGTGCTTCAACAGTGGCATAATCCAGGTTGATCTGTGCTTTTTGCAATTGGGCTTTGGCTTGTTGAACCTGTGCATCCGCCTGTAGGCTTTGTGCTTTGTAGGTATCAAACTCCTGTTGGCTAACCGCACCTTGTTCTAAGAGGTGCTCATAACGCTTGAGAGTCTGTTTAGTGAGCTTTTGTTGTGCTTGAGCAGTACTCAAGTCTGCCCGCGCTGCAGCTAGATTGGCTTTCATGATGCGGTCGTCAATTTGGAACAGTGATTGTCCTTTTTTGACGTCTTGCCCTTCGGTAAAAATGCGTTTTTCCAGAATGCCATCGACACGGGCACGCACTTCTGCGGTGCGAATGGCCAGCACTCGACCCGGTAGGTTTTCGGTTAGGGTGGATTTTCCTGCGCTAACTTCCGTGACTTGCACGGGTACTGGTTGCTGAGCCTGGTCGGCAGCCATTGCATTACCAGCAAAAGTAATAAGAAGTGCGCTAATAATTACAGCATGTTTCATGGGGGTTAAATCCTTCAGTGATTCCAATTTTTAATAGCGGCCCAAGCGAATTCGACCATTTGTTCAACGAGTGACTCATCAATTGACTGGTTATTAAGGTATTGCCAGTGCATAAAATAACTAAAGCCACCATAGATCTGGATGTGAGTATCAGGAATGGTGTTTACACGAATGACTCCCTGATCGTAGGCTTCCTGATAGAGCTTGATGAAAGGCTCAAATACGTGGAGTAATTGCTCTCGAGTCTTATCTTCAATAACCGGAGATAACCCATAAAGATGACTGAAGCGGAAATAGAGGCAATTATCCAGCATAAACTGGATAATTGAGCGATAAAGCTCCTTAAATCTTTGTTCGTAACTGTCCTGCGAATGATAATGCTCAAGTAGAAATTCCGCTTCGCGTTTCTTCACATATAAGAAGATTTCATTGATCAGCTGTTCTTTACTCTCGAAATAGTTGTAAACACTGCCTGTTGCTACATTAGCTTCTTTGGCTAATAACGACATGGAAGTGCCTTGCAGGCCACGCTCTACGAATAAGCGAATTCCTGCCTCCAGTATTTGTTCTCTTTTAGACATAGATAGGAGAGACATACGATAAAATGAACGTTCATTCATTTTACACGAGTATAAATTGAAATAACAAGCTTAAATGAAACAGTGAAATGTAAAAATGTGTTTATTTGAGATTAAAGAGCCACTCAATCAGCAACGTAGACCAGGTTGCCCTGTTGATTTTTAGCTTTATACATAGCTTGATCAGCTATTTGAATAAGCTCCAGGATGGTATTGCCGTGAGTGGGATAAAGAGCAATGCCAATACTGCAGGAAATTTCAATATCGATACGGTTGATTCGAAAAGGGCTGGAAATAGCTTGTAATAGCTTCTCTGCAATATGGGTAGCGCTATCGACAGATTCGACATGAGGTAACAGAACTAAAAATTCATCGCCCCCAATTCTACCGACAGTGTCTGAGTCGCGAAGACAGTCTTTCATTCTCTGAGCAACTTGCTGGAGTAGGATATCACCGATAGCGTGGCCGTAATTGTCGTTAACGGGCTTAAATTTGTCTAAATCAAGGAAAAGTAGTGCTAATTGTTCATGTTGTCGGTGAGCCATGCGTATCGCCTGCTCAAGACGATCCGAGAATAAAGAGCGATTGGGTAAATCGGTCAGGGTGTCGTAATGTGCCTGGTGTTCGACTTGTTGCTCGATAAACTTACGCTCTGTGATATCACGGGCGATACCCACAGTCGATGATATGTGCCCCTCTTCATCAAAGATCGGGGAAGCATTGGTAGTGTGCCAGCACCAGTAGTTGTTCTTATGTCGTACTCTATATTCAAGTCCACTTTTCTTAGTGCCTTCCTCATAAAGCTGAATCAAAAACTGGGTACAGCGATCAACATCGTTAGGATGGACAAAGTGCGCAAAGTGCTGGCCAATCACTTCAGAAACATCATGCCCCAGTTTATCGGTCCAATTAGGTGACACATAAGTAAAGTGACCATCAGGCGAAACGCTGTAAATAATATCATTGGCGGTTTCAACAAAAGCGCGGAATTTAGCTTCACTATCTTCTAAAGCTTTATGCAGATCTTTGTGTTCAGTAATGTCGATGACATAGCCTGTCCAGATAATAGAACCATCTTCATAAACTTGTGGTCGATCGTATGCCGCTAGCCAGATAGTGCGTCCATCTGCTAGACGCACTCTGAACTCGCCGTGCCATACGACACCATGTTGCGCGGTTTCCAGACTCTCATTGATTACTCGGTCATAATCATCAGGGTGTATTAATGAGAAGATTGTATTGATGTCGGCGACAACTTGTTCAGGGGTGACACCACATAGTTGCTCGATGCCGTCGCTGATGTATAAAAATCGGAACTCATCACCTTTGTATTCAAGTCGATAAACCGCCCCTGGTAAAGTGGCAATAAGCTGGGTTGCAATATCATTGCTGATAAAAGGTTGGTTCATTAAGGCCTTCCCTTAATTAGAGATAACACAGCCAATATCACTATATCTGCATATTATGCTAGCGTATTTTTTAGACAATATCTAAAGTTTTTGGCAGGATAGCCAAGGACACGAATAAAGAGTCAGCCGACTTAAGGTGTTCATGCAGAATATGTGTTAACTCCTTGCAATGGAAGGTAAAGTTCAACAGGTTCTAAGAATGCTGTAATTGTATATTAATAGGTGACTGACTCTTGGAGAATCGAATGAAAATGACTGCACAACTAATGATTGGAATAATGGGCTTATTATCTCTAAATGCGGTTTATGCAAAAGCTTTTGAGCAAGCTGTAAATAAGGTAGAGGTGCCACAAGTGCTTGCTCATCGCGACCGAACAGAGCCGATGAACCAGATGTTGAAACATCGACTTGACGTCTTGTTGCCTCGATTGATGGCTGAGTCCGACTTGGATATGTGGCTGGTGATTAACCGGGAGTATGGTGAGGATGCGCTGTTTTACACCTTGGTTCCTGAGCCAACTTTTGCTGCACGAAGAACAACGCTACTGGTCTTTGTCAGAAATGAAGAGGGTATTGAGCGATTTAGTGTCAGTCGCTACCCGATTGCTGACTTTTATGAAAGCCGTTGGCACGGCGGTAGTGATGAAGAGCAATGGCTGCGTCTGGTACAAATCATCAAAGATTATAACCCGCAAAAAATTGGCATTAATGTGAGCGAAGAATGGGCGGTAGCGGATGGCTTATCGCAGGGACTTTATAAAACACTCATGTCTCATTTGCCAGAGGATTTTCAAAACCGAGTGGTCAGTTCTGAAGAATTAGTTATACGTTGGTTTGAAACTCGGACCGAGCCAGAGAAAGAGGTTTATCCGCAAATTGTTGGCATAGCCAGGGGGGTTATTGCAGAAGCATTTTCAACTCAAGTTATTACTCCCGGGGTGACCACCGATCTAGATGTTAGTTGGTATATTCGCGAGCGTTTTGAGGAGCTTGGGGTTAAGCCCTGGTTTCAGCCTTATGTCACAGTACAGCGTAAGGGCGACAGCAATGATCCAGAGTCGCCATTCTTTGGTAAAAGTGACCGAGTCATTATGCCCGGCGACATCATCCATACGGATGTAGGCATTTGCTATTTGAAATTGTGCACGGATACGCAGGAGATGGGATATGTGGCCAGGTTCGGTGAATACCAAGTGCCGCAAGGACTGAAAAACGCACTGGCAAAAGGTAATCAGTGGCAAGATATACTAACCAATGAATTTAGAACAGGTTATACCGGGAATCAGATTCTACAAGCAACTCAAGCAGCGGCTAAGAAGCAAAAGTTAGAATCCAGCACTTATACCCACCCATTGGGATATGTTGGACATGCTGTCGGGCCGACTATTGGCATGTGGGATAATCAAGGGCCGACACCTGTAAAGGGTGATAGAAAACTGTATCCGAACACAGCTTACGCTATTGAGGGGAATGTAAAAGTGGTCCTGCCTGAGTGGGACAATCAGCTCATTCAGATTATGCTGGAACAGTCAGCTGTATTTGATGGTGAAAGAGTTATCTATTTAGCCGGAAGGCAAACCGAATGGCACTTTGTACGCTAGTCTTGCAAAGGCAGTCTGATAATTGGAGTCGGCTTTTAATCAGTCGACTCTTTATTTGGTAGCAGGTTTTTTAGCAATATGAATGGTTTTCCAAACTTTGGCGATTAGCTGATCATCTTCATCAAGAATATCTACTTCAAATACCGGCTCGATAACATCCTGCACTGTTAATTGTAGGTTAATATCCAGCAAGTCTTGTTCGGTCAGCTTAAATTCCGCAAAAACATCTTTGCGGCCCGGTTTTATAAACTTGATTTCAGCTTTCTTATCCCACACCACATAGTCGCGCCCTAGTTTATGCAACAGCAGAAGCATATAGAAAGGATCAGTCATCGAAAAGAGTGCGCCGCCGTAATGGGTATTGACGTAATTACGATTGAACCAGTATTTTCGTAATCGGATTTTGGCGTATTGCCAGTTGTCGTCAAGTTGAAGAACCTTTATGCCTGAACCCCAAAAAGGTGGCCAGAGATTCATAACGAGTTTAAGTTTCTTTGCGCTGAAGTGTTTCATTGATAGATTTAATCTTTTGGCTCTTGTGCGTTTTCCTGGGCAGCTTTGGGAGCATATAACTTGGCAAATATCAGGCCTAGTTCAAACAGGATCCACATTGGGATGCCAAGCAAGACCTGAGAAATAACATCGGGTGGTGTTAGTAGCATGGCGAAAATAAAGACGCCGACCACAATGTAGGGTCTCTTATCACTGAGTGACTGATGGCTGGCCATGCCTGACCATATTAATAACATGGTGGCTATGGGGATTTCGAAGGCTAACCCAAAAGCAAAGAATAGTTTGAGGGCGATAGATAATACACTATTAATATCGGGTAGATAGTTGATGCCTTCAGGACCAATACTGGATAGGAAACCGAAAATAATGGGGAAAATAAGAAAGTAGGCAAAAGCAATTCCTGCATAAAACAGGATGATGCTGGATAGCAGCAACGGAATCGCGAAGCGTTTTTCGCTCTGATATAAGCCCGGTGAAATAAACATCCATATTTGATGTAACACATAGGGCATGGCAATAAAAAAAGCGGTCACAAAGGCTAGCTTAAAGGGCGCGAATAATGGCGAAGTAACATCTGTGGCAATTAAGCTGGAACCGTAGGGTAATTGTTCGATTAGTGGTTTAGCCAGCAAAAGATAAAGCTCATTGGCAATGAAGGCTAGTCCAATAAAAAGGCAAACGATGACTAAAACGATGCGCAGCAAACGATTACGCAGTTCAAGCAAATGGGCAATTAAAGGTTGTTCTGAATCTTGGCTCATCAGGATGGCTTATCTGAACTTGGGTTAGTTGACTGGAGTTTTTGTTGTTCGTTAGCCAGAGCTTGCTCGCTTTGTTTTAAGGCTTGCTCAGCTTTAGCAATAGTCGCTTGTGCTTCTTCTCGCAGGCGCTGTAGCTCTTCATCAGATTCTGCCTGCTCCATGATCATTTTTTCATGTTCAGCAATACGTTTTTTCATTTCTTCAAGTTCGAGTTCGCGGGATACCTGCTGGTTAAATTGACTAAAACCTCGCTTGGCCTTACCAACCCAGCGCCCCACTGTGTGCATAGCTTTAGGCAGGCGCTCAGGGCCAAGCACCACTAGCGCGATGACCACTATCAGCAATAGTTCGAAGAAACCAATATCAAAAGGCATAATTTAGGGTTAGCGGTTATCGATGAGAAAGTTTCAGGACTTTTTGTCGTGGCTGTTATCAGTAGAGCTTTGCTCAGCTTTATCCTGCTGCGAACGATTGCTGTCAAAGTCAGCATCTTCAGATTTATCTTCAACATTTTTAGCATCGGCCTGTTTGTCTTCATCCTTAACCGCTTTTTTGAAGTTTTTGAATGCTGAGCCAATATCGCCACCGGCATTACGTAATTTTTTAGTGCCGAATAACAATAAAATAATAACTAATAGTATGAGTAGTTCCCAGATACCAGGTTTCATGCTTTTACCTCAAGCGTTAATGCTTATACAAATGGCATGCGACCAGCGCCGCCTAAAATATGAATATGGATATGATACACTTCCTGACCGCCATCATCACCTGTATTTATAACGGTTCTGAAACCACCCTTTAAGTTAGCCTCTTGAGCAATCTGCGGTATTTTGGTCATCATGTAACCCATGATGTCAGCATCTTGCTCGGTAACTTCAGCCAGGCTAGCAATATGCTGCTTAGGGATCATCAGTAGGTGTATCGGTGTCTTAGGAGCGATATCCTTAAACACCAGAATTTTATCGTCTTCATAGACCTTGTCGCTAGGTATATCACCAGCAATAATCTTACAAAATAAACAGTCACTCATAAGGTCTCCTTTGGTCTGCAATGACACAATCATTTAGTGGGCCACAGGCTCTTAATCATAAACCAGGCTGCACCCGTGCCCAGGATGGCTGCTGGCCACCAGTCATTAGGAACAGCAAGATAACTAATGCCGCTTAAAATTGCCAGCGAGCCACCAATGAAGGCATGTTTTAATGCATATTGTTGTTCTAACTTATGCCGCTCAAGTTCCGTGAACTGGGCTTTGAGTTGTTCAAATTGGTTAAGGCTTTGCCCAATACGGTGAAAGCTGTCGAACAGTAAGCCGGGCAATTTTGGAGCCTTGTGTAACCAATCAGGAAATTGTCGCTTAATATCTTCAAACATGGCCTTGGGTCCAATTTGATCGTGAACCCATTGCTTTAGGTAGGGTTGCGCGGTTTGCCATAAATCCAATTGCGGGTAGAGCTGGCGCCCGAGGCCTTCGACATAAAGCAATGTTTTTTGCAGTAATACCAACTGAGGTTGGACTTGCATATTAAAACGTCGCGCAGTTTGGAATAGTTGGATCAGGAAGTGACCAAACGAAATTTCAGCTAATGATTTACCAAAAATGGGCTCACAGGCGGCGCGAATAGCTGACTCGAATTCTGGAATCGACACATCGGCATCAATCCAACCAGACTCCACATGCAGTTCTGCAATACGACGGTAATCGCGGTCAAAGAAAGCCAGGAAGTTATCCGCTAAATAACGCTTATCACTTTCATCAAGCGTGCCCATGATGCCGCAATCAATTGCGATATATTGTGGCTCCTGTGGGTTAGTAACATTGACAAAAATATTACCTGGATGCATGTCTGCGTGGAAAAAGCTATCACGAAATACTTGAGTGAAGAAGATTTCAACACCGCGGTCAGCCAGCGCTTTCATATCAACTCCGCTAGATTTAAGTGCCGCGATATTGCCGATAGGGATACCAGAAATTTTTTCCATCACTAACATCTTGACGCGAGTATAGTCCCAATAGATTTTTGGGACGTACAGCAGGTCAGAGCCTTCGAAATTATGACGAAGATGAGAAGTGTTGGCCGCTTCAATGCGTAAATCAATTTCACGAGCCAAAGTACTATCGTATTCTTTAACCACTTCAATGATACGTAATCGCCGTGCTTCGCTGGAATATTTTTCTGCCCAATGTGCCATAGAGTGCATCATCTGCATATCACGAAGAATTTTTCGTCGTATACCGGGGCGCAGTATTTTAACTACAACCTCTTCGCCATTATTTAAAGTGGCCTCATGAACTTGAGCAATTGAAGCTGATGCAAGTGGTGTCACATTGAAACTGGCGAAGAGATCTTCAATGGATGTGTCTAATTGTTTTTCGACAATTGAGCAAGCTATATCAGAATCAAAAGGTGGCACTTGATCTTGTAGCTTAGCAAGTTCATCGGCAATATCCGGTGGAACCAGGTCGCGTCGAGTAGAAA
>JAPHRL010000161.1 GCA_026195755.1 Kangiella sp.
ACACTGTTATGAAACACTTTCTATTATCTTTATTCACAGCACTACTGATGGTCCTCAGCTTTTCTGCAACCGCTGAATCCAGCTGGGTTGGTGCCTTAGCGCCAGATTTTAAGCTACAAGATCAGAACGAAGAATGGAAAAGTCTTGAAGACTATAAAGGTCAATGGCTGGTGCTGTATTTCTACCCGAAAGACGACACCCCTGGCTGTACTACCGAAGCGAAAAACTTCCGTGATGGCTATAAAGACATTAAAGCGCTTAATGCCGATGTTGTTGGCGTATCGTTAGATGACGTTGAATCACACAAGTCTTTCGCCGAGATTCATGGCTTACCTTTTAGTATTCTGGCTGATGTGGATAAAGAAGCTGCCACAGCTTATGACGTTTTAGGCGGTTTCGGCCCTGTCGAATATGCCAAGCGTCAAACCTTCATCATCGACCCTAATGGCAATATCGTTTACCACTATGATGATGTGGATCCTGATACGCACATGACCAATGTGGTCGCTCAACTTAAGAGCTTACAGAAAGACAGTTAATCCTAATTTCAGATATAAATGTCCACAAAAAAGCGCTCCCAAGAGCGCTTTTTTAATGTTCTGGCTGGTGTTCTGCCTAATGTTGAGAGAAGTCTTTTAAATGCCGGATGTCATCAATAATGGCTTGCGGAGCACAGGTCTTCAGCATTTCGATGGTATGAGCGCCAAAGGTCACCCCAATACCGCCCATTCCTGCTCGTTGCGCCATCTCCAAATCAAAAGTGGTATCGCCGACCATAATAGACTGTTCAGGCTGAGTTTTTGTATGAGCCATGAGTTTATGCAGCATTTCGGGGTGTGGCTTGCTTTGCGCTTCATCGCTGGCAATAGTCACATCAAATATCTCTTTTAAACCAGATTCGTTCAATACTCGGTCCAGACCATGACGCGCTTTGCCGGTTGCGACGGCTAACAGATAGCCTCGGCTTTTCAGGTGCTCAAGTGTATCTTCTGTACCTTCAAACAAAGGGCTGGGTGTTTGGTCACCTTCAACATATTGATAACGATACTCTTCAGTAATCCAGTCGTGATCATCAATCTCAGGGAACAGGCGTCGATAACACTCATCCAAACTTAAACCAATAATGCCACGCACATCTTCCACCGATGGGATCGGCAGTTTTAAATTAGTTGCGGTAGTTTGCATGGCGGAAACGATACGTCCTGTTGAATCCATCAATGTGCCATCCCAGTCAAAAACGATTAATCGCGTTTGCTTTGCTATCATCGACGTAAATACTCCAGGTTCTTCTGTAAATCTGCGGGAAGCGGTGCTTCGACCTTGATGGCCTTATCTTCCGGGGTCACTTTAAAGGTTAACGAATAAGCGTGTAAGAATAAACGGCCTGATAAACCCTGACGCTTAAATTGCTCAGTTACCTCATCATTGCCATACTTTGGATCACCCACCAGCGGATGCCCTGCCTGCTGCGCATGAACACGAATCTGGTGAGTTCTGCCAGTTACAGGCTCGGCTGACACCAAGCTAAAGTTTTTGAAAACCTCAACCACACTAAAAGAGGTTAATGACGGTTTGCCGTTTTCGGTGACGCGAACCACTCGCTCACCCGACTTTAAATGGTTCTTCGCCAGCGGGTAATCAACATGCTTTAATTTGGCTGGCCATTTGCCTTCCACCAGCGCCCAATACTGCTTGCTCATCAGCTTTTTCTGCAGTTGCTCATGCAGGAAACGCAGCGTACTGCGCTTTTTGGCAATTAACAAACAACCTGAGGTATCACGGTCAAGTCTATGAACTAACTCCAAAAAAGGTGCATCAGATCTTAACGCTCGCAGTGCTTCAATCACACCAAAGCTCATACCACTGCCGCCATGAACCGCCATGCCGTGCGGCTTATTCAAAACGATCAAGCGCTTATCTTCATACAGGATGGCATTTTCAAGATCTTGAACGACGTTAAGATTAACCGGCACTTCAGTTGCTGTGTTGGTGGTTTTGACTGGAGGAAGCCGAACCGAGTCGCCTTCTTTAATTTTATATTCGGCCTTAATTCGACCTTTATTTACTCGAACTTCGCCTTTCCTCAGCATCTTATAGATGTGGGATTTGGGTACGCCTTTGAGTTTTTTGAGCAAAAAGTTATCGATGCGCTGACCGGCTTCTTCAGTCTGCACTTCAACAAATTGGACTTTTGGACGGGATTCACTATTCATCGGGCGCAACTATACCTGAAAACATGTCAAATCAATAGCTTAAAAAAACAAAAGATTGCCCTGCATATATAAGCAGTCTATAATGCGCAACAGAGCTACACGCTCAGAAAGAGCGCCTGGTGTCGCTCCTTCCACCTCAACTAGCAAGAGCTTTAGATAGTAAAGCAGGCAGAAGTTGAGGCCAACGGAAGCAAACAACGCCTTATATGAAGGTATTAAACCAGCACATAGCGTTAAGCAACTCTATGCAAAAGCTGAGATACCATAACAGCAGAAATGATTTTTTAAAGCCGGTCACCGGAAAATAGCAGAATTGTAGAGTAGCTAATTAATACGTTTATACGATAGACGTTAATGTTACTCGGTTAGTTTGGCTTCTTTCGCGCACTACAAGCGGTAAGACGTGAAATAGCCAAACAGGAAATAAACAGGTTTAACAGTCAACTTAGTGATGAAAACACAGTTTAAGAAACTAAACTTACAGAAATTCACAACCAAAACCCCTTGCCCTTAAAAGGCTTGCTGGGTTTTTAGACCCTATTCCTAATATTCTCGCTAGCTCTTCCTGTGTCCGCAGAAATTGAGAGTTAATAACAAATGAGACGTATGTTGATTAACGCAACCAATCATCATGAAGAGTTGCGTGTTGCGCTGGTAGATGGCCAGCGTTTGTATGATTTAGATATCGAACTAGCAGGAAGAGAACAGAAAAAGGGTAATATATACAAAGGTAAAGTGACTCGAATCGAGCCTAGCCTTGAAGCCGCTTTTGTTGACTATGGTGCCGAACGCCATGGCTTCCTTCCCCTAAAAGAAGTCGCCCGTGAGTACATGCATAACGCGCCCTCACGTGGTCGCCCAACCATTAAAGATGCCCTAAAAGAAGGCCAAGAAGTCATTGTCCAGATTGATAAAGAAGAACGTGGTAATAAAGGCGCAGCCTTAACCACTTCGATCAGTTTGGCCGGTAGTTATCTTGTTCTTATGCCCAACAATCCTCGCGCAGGAGGTATTTCTCGCCGTATCGAAGGTGATGAACGCACCGAGCTCAAGCAAGTTATGAGCCAACTTCCTGTGCCAAATGGTATGGGTTGTATTGTTCGTACCGCGGGTATTGGCAAAAGCCTTGAAGAAATTCAATATGACTTTAAATACTTAATTGATACCTGGAATGAAATCAAGAAAGTATCTACAACCCGCCCCGCTCCGTTTTTAATCACCCAAGAATCAGATGTCATAACACGCGCTATTCGAGATTATCTGCGTCCTGATATTGGTGAAATCATTATTGACCGTCCAGAAATCTACGAACGCGTCAAAACTGAATTACAGAGCAAACGTCCTGACTTTGTAAGCAAAGTTAAACTGTATCGTGATGAAATTCCGTTATTCAATCGCTACCAAGTTGAAAGCCAGATTGAAAGCGCCTTCCAAAGAGAAGTTCGCCTACCTTCTGGTGGCTCTGTAGTATTTGACCAGACAGAAGCCTTGTTATCTATTGATATCAACTCTGCTCGTGCCACAAAAGGCGGCGACATTGAAGAAACGGCTGTACATACCAATGTCGAAGCGGCTGAAGAAATTGCTCGTCAATTGCGATTACGTGATATCGGTGGCCTGATTGTTATCGACTTTATTGATATGGGGCCTCCTCGGAATCAGCGCGAAGTTGAGCGCGTATTAAAAGATTCTGTAGCTCGCGATCGTGCGCGCATTCAAATTGGTCGTATCTCTCGCTTCGGCCTGCTTGAAATGTCACGCCAGCGACTGCGTCCATCATTGGAAGAGTCAAGCCAGCACGTTTGCCCACGTTGTACTGGTTCTGGTGTCATTCGCGGTACCGACTCACTCGCTCTCTCAATCTTGCGATTGATGGAAGATGAGGCAATGAAAGAATCGACTGCAGAAGTTCAGGCTTTAGTTCCTGTAGAAGTGGCAACTTTCTTATTGAACGAAAAACGACGCAAAATCGAACAGATTGAAAAGCGTCAGAAGGTTCGCTTAGTTGTTGTGCCAAACCCTTACCTTGAAACTCCGCACTATGAAGTGTTGCGAGTTAAAGCCGGCGAAACCTTAGAAGATAGCAGCTATAGTTTAATTGGTGATGCTCCTGAGATTGAGCTGGTTAGAAGTAGTAAACAACCAGCCCCAGTAAACGATCAGCCAGCGCTAAAAAGTATTAAACCGTCTACGCCTCCACCTGCGCCGAGCAAACCTGCCAAGAAGAAAAAGCCCGGTTTATTCGCGCGTCTTTGGGCTTCGTTGTTTGGCGATGACAAAGACAAGAAAAAGAAAGGGAAACAGTCGCAGAACAATCGCGGCAAATATGATCGCAATACTCGTGGCAATAATAGTCGTTATCAGGGTAAAAAGCGCAACAACCAGAAAGGTCGCAACCAAAACCAAAACAAAAATCAATCACAAGAACAGCGTGATGATAAAGATAACAAAGGGCAGCAAAAGCCTGCTGGTCGCCCTCAGAAAAAGCAACATGACAAGCCGCAGAAAAAACAGGCTGGTCAAAAGCAAGAGCGGAAGCCAGAGCAAAAGAATGAGCAGCAAAATGTTGTAGACCAACCCAAAACTAAACGTCCTCCACGCAAAACACGTGCAGAACGTATGGCTGAGGCGAATCAATCGAACCAGGCTGGTGAAGGCCAACAGCCGAGTTCTAAGCAAGAACAGCAAGCTAAAAAGCCATCGGTACGCTCAGCCATTAAAGGCAAAAAAGCTCAGGACGACTCTGTAGAAGCTAAACCTGCTGCTAAGAAAGAGAAATCAAGTAGCGATAAGCCAACTAAAGGCCCGTCAAAAGAGAAAGCCGTTAAAGAGCGTGCTCCGAAGAGCAAAGCTCAGGCTGAAGACATTATGGTCTATAAAGCTCACAAATCTTTAGAGCGCAGTGTTTCTGAAGTCATGGGCTACAGCAAAGATAAGAAAGA
>JAPHRL010000143.1 GCA_026195755.1 Kangiella sp.
ATCAAAATTAGAGCGGTCGATCTTTGGCATTATTTTGGGTTCGGAATTAATACCGTATAATCCAAATCAAGAACTACATTCTCAGGCAACGCCTTAGGGCTGCCAGCTGAACTAACTTGTTCTTTGATGGACTGCCATTGAATATTTTTGAAGCCAATCGTTCTAAGTCTTAAAGCTCCCATGCCAAAGCCAAGTTCGTATTTGTTCTGGACCTGTGTGGCTGCATAAATAGTGTTGCCGGCATAAGAAGGGTTCAAGTGGGCCCCGCCATTAATAGCAGCAAGCCATTGAGCATTAGCCAGTCCATTATGAGAAAGGCTACGGCATAAAGAAATGATATGCCCACCATAAACCAAACGTTGTTGGTGAGGGCTATCTTGCATTTGATGATAATTAAAATGAACTTTGGCATTGTTCTGATAAAGTTTAGTTACCATCGTGTGCTCGCTAGAATCGATGGTTAGCCCGTCGATATGGTCAATCCACTCTCCTACCTGATAATCTTTATACACAAACTGTTCGCCACTAGAAATATAACTGTATTGATCAGCATTAAATTGATCAGGCATAGCCAGGTAAGCAGGACTAACTTCACAATTTAATTGTGGTTCAACAGCGTATATATTCTGCATACCTTCTGTTTTTTTATGTACCATGACCCAGCGCTTCCAGCTCGCCACCGAATGACCATCCTGATTCATTGCGCGCGAATGAACATAGACGATACCTGTCTTGCCATTGGAGTTCTCTTTTAAACCTATCACTTCAGATAAAACAGAAATGGTATCGCCTATGAACGCAGGCATCACAAACTGCACTTCCGCATAACCAAGATTCGCAACAGCATTGAGCGAAATATCCTGGACCGTTTTACCAAAAGCTATATGAAAAAGAAGAAGGTTGTCGACAGGAGGTCTATCAAAGCCAACTTTGCGCGCGAGATGGTGGCTACTGAATAAACTAAAACGGCTACCCGTTAATGCGATATAAAGACTAACATCTCCCTCTGTTATGGTTCGAGGAATAGGATGCTCAATAATCTGGCCTAAAGAAAAGTCTTCGAAGAATCGTCCAACAGATGATTTATTCATGCTTTATCGCTTTTGATAATCTTGTTTTGTTAAAACACTACCTGAAATAGCGCTTATCGGCTAGCCCCTATTAACTCGTTCTGGCCTAGCTCTTTAACAGTGTCATAAAGCGTCAGAACTCGTTCAGCCCATTCTCTTAAAGAAGGCTCGATTAAACGATCCTCAATAACGGCAACATTACGCCCTTCTTCATTGGCTTGTTTAATCGCTGTAATTATTGCTTTGGCTCTATTGATATCATCCAACTTTGGGGTAAACGCATCGTTGGTGTAATCCAGTTGAATAGGATGAACCACCGCTTTACCATCAAAACCAAGATCTCGTGCCTGACGACACGAGAACTCACAGGCCTGAACATTCTTTAAATCAAAATGAGGGCCGTCGATCACACACTTTTTATGAGCTCGAGCCGCTAACACTACTAAGGATAAACTGGTCAGCAAGCCGGCTCTATCGTTGGTCTGGGTAATTTTTAACTCATTAGATAAGTCAGTAACCCCCATAACCACACAGGATACACGATCACTTGCAGCACAAATCGCTTCGGCTTGTAGAACACCTAATGGGCTTTCTATATTGATCATAACATTCAGCTTATTCGAAAACTCAGCATCAATTTGCTCAATATACCGAAGTAAACTTTCTGCAGATTCGATTCTAGGAAGTAATATTGCATCAATATCCAGATTTTTTATGGCGGCAAGATCCTGCTCTCCCCATTCAGTATGTAGGGGATTGATACGCACAATGCGTTCTGAGTACTCAAAAGTAGATGACTTGGAGAATGCTTTGAGCAAAACGTCACGGGCAGTTTGTTTATGTTGAGGTGGAACTGACTCTTGCAGATCGAACACGATACTGTCGGCCGCTAAACCTCTGGCTTTCTCCAGATAACGCTCGACATGGGTAGGCACATAAAGCATGGTTCTGCGTGGACGATAATTGAGTGTTGGTTCCATCTTTTATCCTTTAAAATTAATTGCTTTGTATTTAAATAACTTAAAGTAAATATTGCTCTAAGTTTTGTAATAACTTCTTACGAAGAACTTTGCCATTCTTAGTGCGGGGAAAATCGCGCACAAGGTACACTTTTTTTGGAGCCTTATATTTAGCCAACCGCTCCTGCCCATAATCTAACATTAGCTGTTCAGTAATTTGTTTACCCGGCTCAGGGATAATACAAACAACCACCAAAGTTTTATCGGTGCCAACTTCTTCACCCAAAGCAACGCAGTCTGCAACATATGGATGAGCTTTAATAATACGTTCTACCTCATGCGGCGACACGCGGAAACCGAAAGTATTGATGATGTCGTCTTTACGACCTAAAAACCAGATATAGTCCTGTTCATCACGCTTTGCGTAGTCACCGGTAAAAAACCACCCATCATGCACCGCGTTAACCGTTTCTTGCGGAAGATTCCAGTAAGATAAAAATAAACCAGGATCGTCTGCTCGAATACAAATCATACCTTCTTGACCATCCGGGACTGGCTTTAACTCATCATGTTCAGCATCTAATAGTGCAACCTGATGTCCAGGCTGGACAAAGCCTGCAGCACCGGGTACTACTTTGGCCTGCTTGTGCTGAGAAATATAATAAGAAATTTCCGACATACCGATAGCTTCAAAAATCGGAGCATTGAATCGCTCCTCCCAAAGTGACTGCATTTCATCTGAGAGGTGCTCCCCCGCACTCATGCAGTGTTTTAATGATGGCAAATCCTTACCCGTATATTCTGTCTTCTGAATTATTTGTCGATAAATAGTGGGCACACCAATAAAAATACTGCACTCATGTTTCTGAATCAGTTTCGGCCAAGTGTGCGCATCATTATGCCCTTCGTATGCAATGACGGTATGCCCATGCAACAAAGGATCCATCAAGGCTGAACCCAGCACATAAGTCCAGTTAAACTTACCAGAATGCATAATCCGCTCGGTTGTCCCTTCCTGAAAATCAAACCAGTAACGACTAGCGGGCAATCGACCTAATAGCGCTCGTTGAGCATGTAGCACGCCTTTAGGATAGCCTGTTGTTCCAGAGGTATAAACAAGGTAAGCGGGATCGTAAACCGCGGTTTTGATGGATTTAAAATCAACGGATGCGCTATCCAATGCATCATTAAAATCAATCAACTTAAAATCATCGGATTGTGGTAGCTCCCCTGCTCCAGTCAAGAATACGATTTTGATGGACGTATTCTTAAAGTCGCTTTCCAGTTCCTGCCACATCGATTTATGCGTAACAAGCACACTTGCTTGCGAGTCATTAGCCAGATAAGCAACTTCACTTGAGGCAAGTAATGTCGAGGTTGGCACTGCAATGGCTGAATATTTAATTGCGCCAAAAAAAGCGATTGGATACTCCAATGAATTCGGCAGGCGAATTAATATTCTGTTGTCAGAGTTAATGTTTAAAGATTGCAATAAATTAGCAAACTGCGAGGTTTTCTGAGCTAACTGAGCATAAGTTATTTGGCTAGTGCCTAATGACTCATCTTCGACAATAAGTGCTGCCTGATTAGCTTTGTCACTTATTGCATGCTGGTCAACACAAGCCTCGCAAATATTGAAATGGCTGGGAAGTTGCCATTGCCACTCGTTAATCTCTTGACTGTAGTGAACAATAGTTTCAAAGGAATATTTCATGATAATCCTTAAATCATTCCATAAGGCCAGTTCTCGCGAATCACATGAACCGGTAATCGTTTCAGAACATCCAGTGCAAAAGCCTTATCTTTTTCGTCCAGCGATTTCAGTGCATAAGCTCGAAGCAAACTTTGCAGTGCTTTACCAAACATTGGCGGATCCAACATCTCGCCTTCAAACTTAATCGCGCCGCCTAACAATGCATCAGCATCAATTGCAGCTTGAAGGACCTTTACGTTACGCTCAATTTGTAAGGGTGATGGGGTAAAAGCAACTTTACACAAATGAATGTGAAATGGATGAATCACCTGCTTGCCCGTTAAGCCCATTTGCGCCTCTTCTAAAGCATGGTGATGCACAACATGTGACTCACGTTCTCCATGCAAGTCAAGCCAGCGACGGACATCATGTGGCTCAATATAACTCTCTGGCATTGCTGTTTTATTGATCAGAACTTCCACACCACCAATGACACCCTTGCCCGCGATGCGCGCCTCAAGCAGCAACATGCGTAAATATGTTTTCAACTCATCGATCCAGCCTTCAGGCGTTAAGTGAATAGCCATCGCTTTCGAAAAGTCATGAATCCCAAAAACAACGTGGCGTACCGTTGAATACTGCATCAGCTCGGGAGAGATTTTAAGGGAACGGGGGTGCTCAATAATGGGTTGGATTTCAATCTTAGGATTGACGCCAACTAGCCAGGAAGACAGATCACGAATTTCTGCCGCACCGTAAACCTCGCCAGCCTTGGCTAATACGATAACATCAATATGCTCTGACATATCACGGATCAGCTTTAAGTCTTCTTCATACTCATCTGTGCGGAATGGATTGATCCTTAAGGCAATTTGGAATGTTCGGTCTTCAAATAAAGGCAGCTCTTGTCGTAACAACTCACGACTCATGGCCTTTTGCCGACAGCCATCTTCCAGATCAAACAGTAAGGTATGAGCGCTGGTGTTGTGCGCATACTTCCTCATACGAGCAGAGGCCTGCTCCATTGTTTCGTAAACACCGTCGGCTGGTGAGTATTTCACCGGAGGATAGTACAGCTGAATCCCTGGCCAGAAACCTCCCAACACTACCTGTTCATCCACTTTTTCTAAAAAAGAGTGCTCTTGCATCATTTATACTAATCCGACCAGTTGTTTGCATAAATAAATCATATTCAAACGATTAATTCAAATTTTTGTTTGAATTTAATTCGCTGCGCGATAGTATAAATTAGACATCGTAGCCTGCTAATAGGTTGCAACTAGAGTTATCTACCTGATAAGTAAGGAGAATATAGTGAGTTCAATGGTTCATCCTAAAGAGGCATTATTTGATGCAGAAAAACCATTTCCGGTCATTCCAAGCTGCGAACATTTCGCCGGAAGTGAAAAACTAATCCGAAAAGCACTCGAAATGCAGGATACCATTGGCCCCGTATTTGACATCACATGTGACTGCGAAGATGGCGCTCAGGCTGGCAGGGAAAAAGAACATGCCACCATGATTGCCGAGGTATTGTCGAGTGAAGCCAATAAGCACAGGATGGCAGGTGTTCGGATTCACGATTATCAGCACCCACATTGGAAAGCTGACCTTGATATTCTAGTTCCAAAGATTGGTAATATCGTAACCTACTTCACCCTGCCTAAAACAACTTGCGCTGCACACATTCAAGAAATGGTCGATTACATTAAAAGCTTGTGCAATAAGCACGGTATTGATCGTAACATTCCAGTGCACGTGTTAATCGAAACACACGGCGCTTTAAGAGAAGTTTGGAGTATTGCTAAAACAGAAACAGTGCAGGTTCTTGATTTCGGCATGATGGATTTTGTCAGTAGTCATCAAGGTGCTATTCCTGCATCCTGTATGCGCAGTCCGGGTCAATTTGAACATCCTCTTCTGTCACGCGCTAAAGTAGAAATGTCCGCTGCAGCACTCGCTAATGGTGTCGTTCCATCGCATAACGTCACTCTGGATTTGAAAAATCCTTACCAAACCTATAAAGATGCCGAACGTGCTCGTAATGAATTTGGATTTTTACGCATGTGGAGTATTTATCCTACTCAAATCAAGTCGATTGTTGATGCCATGAAGCCAGACTATTCTGAAGTCAATGATGCCGCAAATATTTTGATTGCTGCTCAGGATAATCACTGGGGGCCGATTCAATACCAAGGTGAGCTTCATGATCGTGCAACTTACCGTTATTACTGGCAATTACTTGAACGCGCTCATGTCAGTGGACTAACACTTCCTGAAGAAGCACAGAAGCGGTTTTTTGATTAAGCCAGGCACATAAAAAAGCAGCCTCTCTTGGCTGCTTTTTTCGTTAATGAGGAGATTAAAACTGGAATGCATAACTGAATTTGGTAAAAAAGGTTTTGCCCGTTTTCTCGAATTGATTGACAGTATCATCCTCAAAACCATTATCAGAATATCCTAAATAAAATACCGTTCTAGGATTCCATTTATAGCCGTATAGAAGCTGTCGATTAATAATGGTTTCTTCGCTCACTTGACTCGGATTCGAGTAAAGAGCCGCATTAAAATCGACGTCGGTATAACGTAGAACCAACTTCAAGTAACTGTAGTTATTAAATTGATAACGCGAATCGAAATTAAAAATATCCGCCTTAAATAACTGCCCCTGAGGAACGTCAAAATCAGTAAACTGCCACTCACTTCTAAATGACCAGTGTGCTGTTACCTGCCAACTGGCAAAAAAACCATACTCATTAAACTCAGCCGCTCTGGCATGGCGATAATCAACACTATCTCCCCAATCTATATTGTAACCCAGTTGCAGTGCGTTATACGGATAGAAAGAACCTGTGTGGGAATAATAGCGCTGCGGAAACCAGTTATTTTGAAAAAACTCATAACTGACATTAGCCACCAGGTTGAAGCCCGAACGATACTCACCATTAGCATTAAGAGTGACAGTGGCAAGGTCCCATAGTTTTTGATCGGTATATTCAGTGACTCTCTCACCCTTAACCTGAATACTATAATCGGAGAAAAAATCTCCTTGTGATTGATCGCCAAACCACCTACGTTTTACACCTACGGCCTGTCGGTCATAGCCAACCTGCGGCTTGTAACCCAGGTCTGTCCTAAAGTCCTCATCAAAGTCGATGTGGGTCACAAAGACATCCCAGTTACGGCCGTTATGCGAATAATTTAGTCTGTAACCTAAGCCACTACTGGTTGGGGCCAGACCATATTCCTGTTGTAGCTGTTCTGGATTTTCAGAGTCAGAATACATCAACTCATAGCGCAATTCATCAACATCTGTAATCGAGTATTTGCCATCAATCCCAGCTACACTATTACTATAACCTTCCGCCCCACGATGAGTAATCATGCCACCGATTTGCGACTTCTCACCTAAATCATAGGCATATCGTGCAGCAAATACGTCAGACTCTACATCACTTCCATCACCATTACGAAGCACAGCTAACGAAGAGCCTAAACTACCGGGAATCAAAAACGAGGTTTGCTGATCGCGACTGGCAAGAATGCCATATGAATGCCCTTCAGACTTACCGATATATTTAGCACCGAAGTCCGGATTGGCAATGGTGCGCGTATGCAATAATGTAAATGGTGTCCTGAAATATTCAGCCCCCTCTAAAAAGAACGGACGCTTTTCTGAATAAAATAAAGAAAACTGAGTATTAACATCTAATTGCGCGGCATCCGTCTCTACTTGCGAAAAATCAGGATTGATTGTGGCATTGAGCATCGAACTATCGGTTATTCCCCAGCGCAAGTCCATTCCAGTATCCCAGTTTACACCCTCACCCTGCCAATCAGGCTCTGACGGTGGGTTTCGCACTTCTGAGTCCTGGGCTGCGATATAAGGCGTAAGTTCAAGGTTGCGACCACTTTCAATATTTTCAAACCCCTGAGCTTTATCTATTTGACAGACGTAACAATTAACATCACGCTCTTGTGGTGACAGCGCAAAGCGATGCATAAAACCACGAGGATAGAAACGAACAAAATCGATGCCCCAGGTTTTTACTCCCTTATCATCAGGAAAGCGTAGCACTTTAAAGGGCAGTTCAATCTCAACGGTATAACCTGTTTCAGTAATGTCAGCAGCGCTATACCAGATCCCATTCCAGGAAGTATCTTCTGACAGGCTTACATCGTCTTCAATACTATCGGACTGGATGCCAACGGGATTAACAAAGAAATTATAGGCTTTGCGACTATCATTAAAAGTATCTACTTTAAAACCTACCTGGTCATCACCCCATGCAGTATCACGATCACGATAGGAATAATGCAACTTTTGCGGCTCCGGATCTTCTGCCACAAAAGCTACCAATAAGGATGAGCCATTTTGTGCGATATAAGCGGTGGTTTTAACGGGCGCTGGAGTATTTTCACCGGGACGGGTTTCATAGTCTAAAGTGACTTTTACCGCACTGTCCCAGATTGCCTCATCAAGCTTACCGTCCAAAGTAAGCTCTCCCTCTACTTGTGGGATATTAAGCCTATCAATTGTCTCAGCGAATACAGCAGATGAGCTGGTCGCAAGTACTATAGAGATAAAGCAGTTTTTCAACAGTTGCATTATAGTTATTAAGTTTCCTTCGAGTGGCGATTATTGTAATTTAAACATAAGCTTATGGTGGCAAAACTTGTAACAGGATATTACAAGCGAATATAGACTACAAGAAGGCATACTGTCGAGTTTCAGACATAAAAAAACAGCTGACTGGCAGCTGCTTTTTTATATCACTAAGGTTATGAATTACTTCTGCTTTCTGCGAGCCCAACCAAACAGCCCGAGCAGAGACAGACCTAGCAAACTCCAACTACCCCCACCGGTACCGTGACTAATCGTTGACGGATTTGGATCAGGCGTCGAATTATAGGTATCACGGCCAGCATCTTCTAACGGCACTTCAAGCAGTGGTGAAAACTCACTGGACACATCATCTAATATTTCACCAGTGTCAGCATCAATCAACTCAATTCTGAAATCATAGTAGTCTGTTGGATAGCCTGACTGCCACTCTGCATCAATTGAGATAACATCATCCGCGCTTGCTCCGACTACTGTGAAGACAGAAGTTTCAGTTTCATATTCCCAGCTGTACCCAGGTCTTCTTTGGTATAACACTGCATAAATATCTCTCGAACTTTGTTCGGTATCGACATCAAAGCTAATAGTAAAATCACGGTAAAAACCATCGTTATCATTATCCGTCCAAATCTCGGTCTTAACGGTGCTCACCCAGGTATCGCTTGATACGTTTCCAGACTCGTAGCTTTTATCCTCAAGTGGCAGCCAACCCAAATCAGGGTCATCATATTCGGTAAAAGTATCCACCACACCTGAATATCCATATTCAAACAAATCAATGAGTACCTCATAACGACCCGGCGGGAAACCGCTATTGAGCTTGGTCGTCACTGTATAATCATCAGAAGAGTTGTCACCATAAATGCTAAATACATCGGTTGTGTAATAGTGTACCCACTCGCTTTCACCATTTTTACGAATAAACATTTCAGCATAAATATCATAATGTTCATCATAATAAGCATCCACATCAAAGTTAACACTAAGCTTGGTGTAATAACCATCAGCATCATAGTCTTCATAAAGATAGACTGATGCATCATAGAAATATAAATGGTTCAGACTTGAACTTGAGCTTTTTTCAGATGCTTTAGGTAGCTCGCTTTTCTGAGCACGCATAGCGCTACGAGTTTTTGCAGGCGACTTATCCAGCTCAAGCTGTAACTCAGCTTTTAAATTAGTCGCAACCTGTTTTGCGGTATAGGATGAAGTACGGTTAACATCAACAGGCTCTTTTGTAGCTTGTTGAGTCGCTTTTTCTGTACTTTGCTTACTTTCCACCACCGTGGTTGTTTTAGTTTTACCAGCAATGCTAGATTGCGGCTCTTCCGCCCAGACACTGCCAGCAAATAGGATAGATGACAAAGTCACCCCGAGTGGCAGTAATGTTTTTGCTATTTTCATAATGGACTCCTAGTACCCAACGCCTTTTTCACTGCTTAAAGCTTGCTAAAAGAGGCAGAAAAAATATGTGATTACTCATCTATGGCCTTATTAAAGCAATCAGCAACTGAATCCTTCCTGAATTAAAAAACCAAGGACTTGCTAATAAATGCACGCTTTAGCGTGTGAAAATTTCAAGTCTATAACCTATAATGAGTACAAAATTTAAGATTGAGAGTCGTATGCCATTACCCACTTTTCGCGTTGAATTAACCGAAAACCAACAAATAACACCTAAAGTCCATAAACTTGTATTTAAGTTTGTGGAGCCTCAGCACTTTACCTATGTTCCAGGCCAGTTTGTGTCTTTTATCTTGCCCCACGAAGGCGACAAACCTTTAAAACGCAGCTATTCCATAGCTAACCTCGAACAGAGTCCTGAAAACACCCAGCACCTTGAGATCGTGGTAGCTTATGTGGAAGGAGGCAAAGCAACAGAGTTCTTTTTTAATGCCAGACCAGGTCTAGAGATTGATATCACAGGCCCATTTGGACTCTTATATCTACCCGAAGAGTTGCCCAAGCGTGTGTTTTTAGTCGGTACAGGTACCGGCGTCGCGCCGTACCGCTGTATGCTCAACCAGCTCAACGATTATCCAGACACAGAGTTTCATATACTGTTTGGCGCTCAATATGAAGAAGACATGTTTTATCTGGACGATTTTAAGCATGCGTCTGAGCAAGAGAATATATTCTTTCATCGTTGCTTAAGTAAACAGGATCCCCTGTCAGAAGGCTGCTCAAAAGGCTATGTTCAACATAAGTTAGAAAGTTTTGATCCCAGCCCAGAAACCGACCTGGTGTATTTGTGTGGCAATCCAAACATGGTTGACGATGTCTTTAATCTTTTAAAAGACAAAGAATTTGGGGTAAAACAAGTCAAACGTGAGAAATACGTATTTAGTAAATACTAACCAATAAATTAAAACTATTAGAATCAGGACACCATTATGAACAAGACCTTATATTTGAAGAAAACAGTGTGCACCTTATCTTTTGCCATAGCATTAGCGCTTGGTGCTTGCAGCAACGAATCAGAAACAGTTGTAACACCAGGTAGTAATGACCAAGCAACTGAAGTAACTAGCGAAGGCCAAACTCGAGGCTCTGATCAGGATATGATTCAAGAAAGTGTCGAGTATAGCCGTTTTGATATTTACGCACCTTTTACGCTAACCAGTGACCTGTCGCACTTATCCGACAACCAAAAGAAGATGATCAGCCTGTTGATAGACGCAGGAAAAATCATGGACAACCTGTTCTGGAAACAGGCTTATGGTGATAAAGAAGCCTTGCTAGCCAAAATTGAAGATCCAAAAGCAAAACAGTTTGCCATCATTAACTATGGTCCATGGGATCGCCTGGATGGTAACCAACCTTTTATCAAAGGTTATGACGTTAAAAATAAAGGTGCACAATTTTATCCCGCTGATATGACGGTTGCTCAATTCGAAGCCTGGGAACAGGAAGATAAAGACGGGCAATACTCACTAGTGCGTCGCGATAACAATGGCAATCTAAAGCTGGTTCCCTATTCGGCTGCCTATAAAGATCAGCTTGAAGAAGCCAGCCGCTTACTTAAAAGTGCAGCATTACTTGCTGAAAATGAAGGTTTCAAGAAATACCTTGAACTTCGTGCTGATGCTTTATTAACCGACAACTATCAACCTTCGGATTTTGCCTGGATGGATATGAAAACCAATCCAGTAGAAGTTGTCATAGGCCCTATTGAAAACTACGAAGATCAACTCTTTGGCTACAAAACTGCTTTCTCAGCTTACGTTCTAATCAAAGATTTGGCGTGGAGCGAACGTCTATCACGCTTTGCAGCTTTTCTACCTGAGTTACAGAAAGGGCTACCCGTCGATGAACAATACAAACAGGAAATGCCTGGAACTGACAGCGACCTAAATGCTTATGATGTAGTTTATTATGCAGGCGATAGCAATGCTGGCTCAAAAACCATTGCCATTAACTTACCTAATGACGAACAGGTTCAATTGGCCAAAGGCACCCGTCGCTTACAGCTTAAAAATGCCATGAAAGCCAAATTCGACAAAATTCTGGTTCCTATTTCTGAGCAACTCATCACCCCAGAACAGCGTAAACATATTACTTTTGATGCATTTTTTGCTAACACCATGTTCCATGAAGTAGCCCACGGCCTGGGCATTAAAAATACCATTGATGGCTCGAATACCGTTCGAGCAGCGCTTAAAGATACAGCATCAGCCTTAGAAGAAGGCAAGGCAGACATCTTAGGGCTCTACATGGTCAGCAAGCTGTACGAAAAAGGTGAAATTAAAGATGGAGAGCTGATGGACAACTACGTCACCTTCCTTGCTGGTATATTCCGCTCGGTTCGCTTTGGCGCATCCAGCGCTCACGGTCGCGCCAATATGGTTCGCTTTAACTTCTTTAAAGAAGCTGGTGCTTTCAGCCGTGATCCAGAAACAGGGTATTACAGTGTGAACTTTGACAAGATGACGGTAGCAATCGACGCACTTTCAAATAAAATTCTAACCATCCAGGGCGATGGTGATTATGAGGGAGCCCAAAAACTATTAGAAGAACAAGGTATTATCGATGATCAGCTTGCAAGCGACTTAAAGCTTCTGGAAGAAATGCAAATACCAGTAGATGTGACTTTCAATCAGGGAAAGGAAGTATTAGGTATCGACTAAAGAACCAACTCTTGACAAATACTCTGTATCAAAGAAAAGGCGTCTACGGACGCCTTTTTATATTTGCCTCGTCATTTATGTTCCTAACCTGTGCTAGGACTAAACAATGCTCTCTGTTAAAATGCATCCCATCGCATTCTTATTTCTCACTAATAAGCTATAACAACCCTATGGCAACTTACTCACTACTAGTAACCGCTAATCCCTACTCTTCTCAGGGACAGTTGAGCGCTATTCAATTTGCTAAAACCCTGCTTGAGCAGGGTCATGAGCTAATGCGTGTGTTTTTCTATGCAGATGGAGTATTAGTAGCTAGCCGCTTACATGCTCCGCCTGCAGATGAAATTAATTTAACTAAGGCTTGGGCGAAGCTTGCTATAGAAAAGGATATTGAATTGATCGCTTGTGTTACTGCAGCCAACAAGCGTGGCATTGTGAACGTTGCTGAAGCAGAACGAAATGCTCTGACCGGTAACAACCTTGACCCTGCCTTTGAAATTAGCGGTCTTGGCCAACTCACCGAAGCGATGCTTAACAGCGACCGCTTAATCACATTTGGATAAATGATGATGAACAAATCCATTTGTATAGTATTTAACAAAACACCCTACGGCTCGCAAGCAGGCCGTGAATTATTAGACATTGCTTTGATGGCAGCGGCTTTTGATATGCCAATAACAGCTCTATTCGTTGAGCAAGGTGTCTATCAACTATTAAAGGGACAAGAACCGGATATTCTTGATATCAAGAACCATTCTGCAACTTTTAAAGCGCTGCCTCTTTATGGCATTGAAGATATTTTGGTAGAAGAAGATGCTCTACAAAAGTTTAATTTAAATGTGCAAGAGCTAGTTGAGATTGATGGATTAAAAACGATCAGTTCCAGCCATGCACAAAGCCTTCTCGCGAACAGCGATTTTATTTTAACGCTTTAAAGGTTTGCTTATGAAAAGTTTGTATATCATTAACCAACCACAAAAACTCAATCAGGCATTACCTTTTATCAGCGAACAGGATGGCATTTTACTGATTGAGGATGCTGTTGTTGTGGCAACCTATGGCAGCGTACAGGCAAACCATCAGACTCTTTATGTGTTAGTTGAAGATTTAATTGCCCGCGGCTTAAAGGATAAGGTTGGAGTCGAACAATGGAATTTAGTCGATTACCCACAGTTTGTCGAATTAACACTGCAGTACGACAAGTCTGTTTCCTGGCTATAGAGGGGGTATGTATGCATGAATGATTTACTGGCAGATTTACCTCGCGATAAGCAAGGCTATTTAACCGACTCAAGTGTTTGGAATGAAGATGTTGCTAGAGCAATAGCTAGCGAAGAAGCTATTGAGTTAACCGAAGACCACTGGCAGGTCGTTTGGTATGTGCGTAAATTTTATGAAGAGTTTAATACCAGCCCCTCCATTCGTCCTTTAGTTAAGTATCTGGCCAAAGAGTGGTCACCCGAAAAAGGCACCAGTATATACTTGCACCTACTTTTCCCGGAAGGTCCGGCCAAGCAAGCAACAAAAATTGCTGGGCTACCGAAACCAGCACGCTGCATATAGCGTCATTGCATCAGGCAATCCAGCTGATTTTTATGCTGAATTGTAACTTTTAGAGAAATATATAAGGTGTTACAAATTACACATTAAGCTTGCGTTAAGTTTAATTGTTTAGGATAGCAAGCAAGAGTAAAATGGCGACATTCAATGAATGGCAAATTGTGACGTTAATTGCGTCTAAGAATAACAACCCGACATTAATGGTTAAGGTGAACCTATGAAACGCATTGTTAATCAAGCACTTGCAATAATAGTAATTTTTGGATTGAGCTTTACAGCTAGCGCAAAAGTTGATCCAAAAGTCCACTTAGAGCAAGTAACACAACAAATTAGTGCTGAGATTCTTGAAAATAAGGATAAAATCAAGGCTGATGCAGAGTACGCAAAAGGTCTTATTGAAACCTATTTATTACCTGAGGTAGATACAGAGTATATGGCGAAGCGTATCTTAGGTCGGGAATACTGGACAGAATCGACTGAAGCACAACGTCAAACCTTCATAGAGCAGTTTATCAGCTTATTACTAAACAGTTATGCTAAAGGCTTAGCTAATTATGACGGTCAGCCCATTACTTATGAAGACACCCAATATTCAACCAGCGGCAACACCGCTAATGTACGTTCGGTGATCATCCCACAAGAAGGTGAACCAATCCTGATTGATTATCGCCTAAAACTTGGCGCTGATGATAAGTGGTTAGTGACTGACGTTATTATTGAAGGTGTCAGCATGGCTAAAAGTTATGCCACTCAATATCGTGAAAGAATTGCACAAATTGGTATTGAAGCTACCTTGAAGGAACTCGCTGAAGAAAACAAAAAAGCGAAAAATGCCAGCGAAATCAGTGACGAGAAACCAAACGAAAAAACATAACCAATTCAAAAAAGGCCAGCCTCCAAGCTGGCCTTTTTTATCCGATGAGCAAACTAAAGTTTGCTTATAATGTTTTCCGCAGAACTTTTTTCAAAGCCTTTCTCATCAACTTCTAATGCTTTCACCACACCGTCATCAACGACCATAGCAAAACGCTTACTACGAACACCCATTCCGAAACCTGTGGCATCCATTTCGATACCCATGGCTTCAGTAAAATCAGCGTTACCATCAGCCAACATCATAATATCATCGGCATTCTGCGCCTTGCCCCATGCATCCATCACAAACACATCATTAACGGACATGCAGGCAATGGTATCAACACCTTTTGACTTGATCTCGTCCGCTTTAACGACAAAACCAGGTAGGTGAGCCGCGCTACAGGTTGGCGTGAAAGCACCTGGCACTGCAAACAAGACAACTTTTTTGCCAGAGAAAATAGCATCCGTTGAAATATCTTGCGGACCATCTTTACCCATCACTTTCAGGGTTACATTCGGTAAGCTGTCACCGACTTCAATCATAGTTATCCTCTATTTGACTCAATTATTTGAGCTATTATCTTAACGCTATATTTATTTACAGGGCAAAGTTTATTAGAGTGCTACTTAACAGCTAGAAAAATTTTTATGTCCCACGGGGGAAATCTAATGAAACCGTCTTTAAAAAGCTTGTCTTGGTTCGCTATTTCGGTGGCAATATCCGCCACAACTCTGGCAAGCAGTGTCAAAGCAGCTGATCGTGTTACTGGTAGAGACTTCGCCACTCGCTCGGAAGTCATTGCTCCACACGGGATGGCAGCCACCAGCCACCCCTTAGCAACCCAAATTGCACTGGATGTCATGAAGCAAGGTGGCAATGCAATCGATGCAGCCATTGCAGCGAATGCGGCCCTTGGACTTATGGAGCCCACAGGTAGCGGCATTGGCGGCGACTTGTACGCCATTGTCTGGAGCGCCAAAGATAAAGAGCTATATGGCCTCAACGCCTCTGGACGCTCGCCTCTTGGCTTATCTTATAGCGAGTTGAAAACAGAACTCGATCAGTTAAATCGCCACGATCTTCCGCCCTACGGCATGTTACCCATATCAGTACCGGGCGCAGTTGATGGATGGTTTGAATTACACGGTAAATTCGGCAAGCTACCCATGGAACAAGTGCTGGCACCCGCCATTAGCTATGCAGAAAATGGCTTCCCAGTTACTGAGCTCATTGCATATTACTGGCAACTAAGCGTGCCCCGCTTAAGCCCACAACCCGGCGCTTTCGCTGAAAGCTTCACCATTGATGGCAAAGCTCCTCGTAAAGGCCAGATATTCAAGAACCCTGACTTGGCGAATACCTATCGCACTCTTGCTGCAAAAGGTCGCGATGCTTTCTATAAAGGCGAAATCGCGCGCAAGATTGATGCTTTCATGAAAGACAATGGCGGCTACCTGCGTTACGAAGACTTTGCCAAACACACTTCAGACTGGGTTGAGCCGGTAGGTGTTGATTACAAAGGCTACACCTTATGGGAGCTTCCACCCAATGGTCAGGGGATCGCTGCTTTGCAAATGCTGCAAATTCTTAAAAATTTCGATTTAAAAGCCATGGGCTTTAATAGCACGGAATCTTTGCACACACTGGTTGAGGCTAAAAAACTGGCTTTCGAAGATCGGGCCAAGTTCTATGCAGATACGGACTTTAGTAAGCAGCCCATTGATGAACTGATTTCAGAACAATACGGCAAACAACGCGCGAAGCTCATTGGTGAGCGTGCAGCTCGCACCGTTCAAGCTGGTAACCCGAAACTTGAAGAAGGCGACACCATCTATCTGACCACAGCCGATAAAGACGGCAACATGGTGTCCCTGATACAAAGTAATTATCGGGGCATGGGCTCAGGTGTCGTCACACCTGGTCTCGGCTTTGTATTTCAAGACCGCGGGCAATTATTCTCAATGGATCCAGAGCATGCCAATGTGTATCAACCTGGCAAACGCCCTTTCCACACCATTATACCCGCCTTCATCACCAAAGATGATAAACCCTTCATGAGCTATGGCGTGATGGGTGGCGCTATGCAGCCACAAGGCCATGTGCAAATTCTGATCAACATGGTGGATTATGGTATGAATGTTCAGGAGGCAGGCGATGCACCACGTTGGCAGCATATGGGCTCAACGGAACCGACTGAAAGCCAGGCAGCTTATTTGAGAAATGGTGGCTATGTTGAGTTTGAATCAGGCGTACCACAAGAGGTATTGCGTGATTTACAGCAACGTGGCCATGACGTTCGATTTGGTAACGGTGGCTTTGGTGGTTATCAGGCCATTATGTGGGACGAAGAAGAAAGCGTTTATTATGGCGCCTCAGAATCTCGCAAAGATGGGCAGGCTGCGGGATATTAGACTAGTTTACTCATATAATTTAACACTCTAGAAAAAAGCCTCTAGCATCACTGCTAGAGGCTCTCGATTATTCCTATATTCCCTCTTCTGGCATCACAATCCATAAAACCAAATAGACAATGACTCCTGCAAAGGCAGTGAAAATGGTCAATATTGCGTAGAGTAAGCGAGTTGGATTAGGCTCCCAGCCCAACCACTTGGCTAGCCCACCACAAACTCCTGCAATCACACGATCTTTAGTACGTTTAAGTTGTGCCATATATTTCCCCTTTACCGGTTAACTTTCATAGATCCAGCATAGCAACAGCTAAGCTGTTGACCAATCAGCAGTTTGTAAATCTTTGTGATAGTTCAAGAAGTTAACAGCATAAAAGGCGAGCCGCTACAGCCTGCTCAGTCATACAGTCATATAGCGGCTCTGGGGTAGAACCTTGCGTAACAAGTTAAGAAAGGTCTTTTGTAAGCTTTCCTTCAGCTAAATTCTAATTGCTTGTCATGGCAGATAAGCGGTAAGTGAATTTGAGTTGGCTTAAGCGAGAATTTAAGCCACCTACCGCACATCCCGAACCGTTAATGCTTTACTAACAGTGATAAACCGCCATTTATCACTCGGCAATATCCCTTTGCGTTACGACAGTGAAAACAACCAGTAGTGGAAAGCGAACGAAATGAATTCTACACACCACTCTCAGATATATCTACACTTGACACCATATTCAAGCAAATTCATATAGCCTAAGTGAATAAGCGGAAGGTTAAACAAATAATACTGTTGACAGAATGGCACTTGCTTCATAGGATTGAAGCATGATCAAGCACACTCAACAGTTTTACTTTTATTTCTTTACTCTGAAATTTTCGGAGGAGTCTTGTTCATGTAGCCAAAAGTAAAACACAAAGAACAGCTGAAAAACCTCCCTCTTGGGAGGTTTTTTTTTGCCCAAACCATTTAATGCAGAGAAAGTGAGATGAATAAACCTGAAATAGATCTTAATCAACTTCGCAAGGCCATCAGCTGCCTTGACTCAGAGCTGCTCAATATATTTGCGCAGAGGCGTCAACTGAGCTTGCAAGTTGCAGCCTACAAGCTGGCAAATAAAGGTGATATTAGAGATGAGAGTCAAGAAAAGAAATTACTTGCACGCCTTATTGATAAAGGGAAAGCGTTCGGCATAGCGCCTAACACAACACTGACGCTATTCCACAGCATTATCGAAGACTCAGTCAGGAGCCAGTATGATTTCTTTCTACAGGAACAACAGGCGAATCAAGTACAGACAACTCAGGTGGCCGTTCTAGGGGAACCGGAATCATACAGCCACATAGCCTTAAAGAATCACTTCTCAACAAAAAGGCAGCAGCTACGGACAGTTCATTGCCACTCCTTCATGCAAATCTTCAAGGAGGTAGACAATGGTTCCGTGGATTTGGGTATTGTGCCAATCGAAAATACTACCTCAGGAAACATTACCGAAATCTACGACTTGCTCGCAGAGCATCATCTTAAAATAGTCGGTGAAGAAAAACTAAAAGTTCGTCATTGCCTGGTAGGCACTGAACAATCTTCTATCGAAACGTTAAGAAATGTGTACTCACATCCTCAAGCAATAGCCCAATGCAAAAAGTTTTTCCTCGAACACCCTCATATCGAGAGTCATTTTCGTAGTAGCTCCAGCTCAGCAATTAAGCTAGTGGCGGAATATCAGAATCCAAGCATTGGTGCCATTGCCAGCGAGCAAGCAGCCGAACAGTCTGGTTTAAAAGTTTTATCCTATGCCATCAACAACTACCAGGAGAACTACACTCGGTTCTTATTGATCGCCAAACAGAAAATTGATGTTCCATCGGTGATCCCAGCCAAAACCACAATAGCTCTGGAGACCGGACAGCAGCCGGGCGCCCTTCTCGACTGCTTGCAGATCCTGAAAAAATATCAGATCAATATGAGTAAACTCGAATCGCGTCCAATCCCCACCCAACCTTGGCATGAACGCTTTTATGTTGATCTGGAAGCAAATACGAACGATGGCAATGTATCAAAAGCTCTGATGGAACTTGAAAAAACTGCCAACACATTACATTGCCTAGGTTGTTACGCGAAGCATGATGTGGTCGCTACCAAGCTGGATACCTCGATTATAGAACACTCGGAGCACAACCAATGAACTCAGCTAACCCCATGCCAATCAAACAGACCAAAGTTGAGAATGCCAATATTGAGCGGCTTGATCTGCTGACACCACCACAGCAACTCAAACATCAGCTACCACTTTCAGGATCAGCCAAACGTACGGTCGTAAACAGCCGTTCAACCATTCAGAACATTTTAAACGGCCATGATAAAAGGCTAATGGTTATTAGTGGCCCCTGCTCTATTCATGACATCGATAGTGCTAAAGAATATGCTACAAGACTGCATAAACTTCATCAGGAGTATAGCGATAAGCTTTTCATTATCATGCGAGTGTATTTTGAGAAACCGCGAACCAATGTTGGATGGAAAGGTTTAATTAATGATCCAGAACTAGATGGTAGCAACAATATTAACCTGGGTCTTCGTAAGGCTCGCTCACTACTGCTGTGGCTAGCAGAATTAGGACTGCCCGTAGCCACTGAAGCGCTCGACCCCATCTCTCCACAGTACATTTCCGATCTCATCAGCTGGTCAGCCATTGGTGCGCGTACCACCGAGTCGCAAACTCACCGCGAAATGGCGTCGGGGTTATCGATGCCAGTCGGCTTTAAGAACAGCACTGACGGTTCGCTCGATTCGGCGGTTAATGCCATTCTGGCTGCATCAGCGCAGCACAGTTTTATTGGCATAGACAACAGTGGTCAAACCGCCCTGCTTCATACGCGAGGAAACCCTGACTGCCATATCATTTTACGGGGCGGGACTAAGCCGAACTATGATCAACAAAGCATTGCTAACTGTATTGACAAATTGCAGCAAAAAAAGCTCAGCACAGCCGTTATTATTGATTGCAGTCACGGAAACTCGAACAAGGATCATAACAATCAACCAAAAGTCATGCAGGATGTGGTTAAACAAGTTATCGCAGGTAATCAGCATATTAAAGGCGTTATGCTGGAGAGTCACTTAAAAGAAGGCAATCAACCGCTTGGCGCTAATCTAACTTATGGGCAGTCGATCACCGATAGCTGCATTAGTTGGGAAGTCACAGAGAAACTGTTAAAAGATACCTTTGAAAGCTTGAACTAGATTTGCGGTTTCTTGCGCATCGATTTCTTTTGCCCATGTTGCGTTTTTTTATCGAGACGTCGTTGTTTTGCGGCTTTGGATGGCTTGGTTTTGATGCGCTTTTTCTTGGGTTTGGCAACCGACTGAATTAAGACACGCAAACGCGACAGGGCATCATCACGATTTCGCTCTTGGGTTCGATGTTTTTGTGCTTTAATGACCACCACTCCATCTTGAGTAATGCGGTTGTCATTGAGCGCTAACAATTCAGTCTTGTAAAATTCAGGTAATGAGGATGCGTTAATATCAAAACGTAAATGAATCGCACTAGCGACTTTATTAACGTTTTGACCACCCGCGCCTTGCGCACGGATAGCCGTTAACTCTATTTCAGAATCAGCAAGAACAACATTGTTTGAAATGATCAAAGGCATAACTTAACGCTTGGCCTTTTGCTTTTGTGCTTGTTTCTGCGCTTGTTTCTGTAGATCTCTCATACGCTTTTTCTGCTGGCGACGCTGTGCAATTGCAGTAAGCACATCAGAACCAATATGCTCTTCTCCGCGTGCTTTTGCCAATTGCACCTGACGTTCACGCTCTGCATAACGCTGGCGTTGTTCAGGAGTTTGCTGATCAAAACAATGAGGACAACTCACGCCTTTCTCATACTTCTCGTGTTGCATTTCTTCTGCAGTAATCGGCATACGACAGGCATGGCACTGGTCATACTGACCTTTCTTCAGGTCATGATCCACAGCAACTCGATTATCGAAAACAAAGCACTCGCCTTCCCATAGAGTTTCATCTTTCGGTACTTCCTCGAGGTACTTCAAGATACCGCCTTCAAGATGGAAAACATTTTCAAAGCCCTGCTCTTTTAAATAGGCAGTTGACTTTTCGCAACGAATACCGCCAGTACAGAACATAGCCACTTTTTTATGCTTATTCGGATCCAGATTTTGTTTAACGTACTCAGGGAACTCGCGGAAGGTTTCTGTGTTCGGGTTAAGCGCGCCTTTAAAAGTGCCAATTTGAACTTCGTAATCATTACGAGTATCCACCAGCACCACCTCAGGATCAGATATCAAAGCATTCCAATCTTTTGGCTTCACATAAGTGCCGACCACGCGCTTCGGATCAATCCCCTCAACGCCCATGGTCACGATTTCTTTCTTCAACTTGACCTTGGTGCGGTAGAAGGGCATCTCTTCATCGTACGACTCTTTATAGTCAATATCGGCCAGGCGCTCGTCATGCTTGAACCAGGCCAACAGAGTATCAATCGCCTGACGTGTTCCCGCCACAGTACCGTTGATACCCTCTTTCGCCAATAGCAAAGTGCCTTTGATTTCATTCTCCAGCATCACATTCAGCAATGGCTGACGGATAGCCTCGAAATCATCAAGGGAGATAAACTTATACATGGCGCAAACGACAATCGGATGCGTCGTTTCGTTATAAACAGAAGATGATGTAGACACAGCAGACGATTCTGCTGAAACAGATTTGGTTTGACTCATTGTATAACCTCTCGCTCGCTGGAACGTAAAACCAGTGCAAAATTCAGGCGCGATTGTAACGGTTTTTGAAAGCGATGTGTAGGGTTTGTGGTTATTTTTTAACCAAACAAGAAGAATCGTAGGTTGGTGATGAGCGTAGCGAATCACCAACCTACAACTGTCCACACAATAAGAGAGCCCTCTCTTCGGCCACTCACAGTAATATACATTACAGGTAGCCTCGAAAGAATAAAGTAATTTCGAGGTTTTATTGCCGTCTTATAGTTCCTCGAGGTTACTTCGATCCTTAGAGGCAATAACTGATGACACGAGTAACCACTGCGTTATGAGTTGAACAATAGAGAAATTACAACTAATCTACTAAAAAAATTAGTAAATAAAGAGCAGACAGTACTATGGAACTGATTGGATACCCAACTGAATTTAATAAAGATGAAGGATTAATACCAATTGATATTCAGGACTTGCAAATCAAAGCAACATCCGAGGAATTGAATAAACTAGCTAACTTCCTAATTGAGTGTTCAAACCAAATAGAGCGAAATACATTCGATGACGAATCCATAGAACTTATAGACTCAAAACCTAATCCAAAGACAGGTATCTGGGTTCAAGTGCTAGCTGAAAAGCAAGAAGGTTGAGCACAGTCGTAGCCTCGAAAAGCGAAGAACCGTAGGTTGGTGATGAGCAGAGCGAATCCCAACATATTATATATTTGCGCGATTGATCTTGGGATTCGCTCCGCTCATCACCAACCTACCAAGTAGAAACGAAAAAGGTTAACACCACACCTTATGCCCATGCTGCTTAAGCCACTGCTCTGACTCTCGATAATCCGGGCAATGCTTTTGTACCAAAGCCCAAAAGTCTTTGGAGTGATTCATGTATTTGAGATGGCATAGCTCGTGGATGATTAAGTACTCTTGCACGGAGATTGGAGCCATCATTAAAAGCGGATTAAATTGTAAAACACCTTTGGCGGTACAGTGCCCCCATTTGGTTTTGGTCTTACGGAATCGAACGTCTTGGACTTTGTCATCCAAACCCATGGTTGAAGCGATTTGCCAGACTCTAGGTTCGAAGCTTTCTTTAGCTTGCTGCAGCAACCATTGCTGGAGTTGCTTTTTGAGATAACCTTCTTCAAGTTGGCGAGCCTGAATGAACAAGCTGTCTTGCTCTAAACGAACCTGGTTTTTGCCCTGTGATAGCTTTAACAGATAAGGCTTTCCGCAATATAAAACTGCTTCACCTTCTTCCAGCTTTAAGCGCTCGCTGTTCTTTTGCTGTTGGAGTTTAAGCTTTTTTAGAATCCAGGGCTTTTTGAGTTCAACAAATTCATCAATCCAGTTTTGTGGTGCTTTTAAGGGCGCACGCACTTCGACACCTTCGTCACGAATGTAAATGACCAGGGTTTTACGTTTGCTACGCGTGATGGTTAGCTTAAAGGCTTGGTGCTGCATTGATAATGGTTTATGACCTATGGCTTATAGTTTTATATTACTTTTCGGCGGAATTTCATTAACTATTAACTTACCCGATGCCAATAGTTTTTTCTGTTCTCTGGTCAGCCGCTTAACTTTAATCTCTGCTTTAAGCGCTTCCGATTTACTTTCAAACTCAGTGTGGTAAATCATGGTCAACGGCTGTCGGCCACGCAAATACTTGGCGCATTTCGGGCCATTGGATTGATGTTCTTCAAAGCGACGATGTAGATCATTAGTGATACCTGTGTATAAGGTGTCATCACCGCAACGTAAAATATACAAATGCCAGTTCATTAGATTGATTTACTCATTATTTATTCTTTACTTACTCTTTATACAGGCGACCAGCGCGAATCAGACGTGGTTTAAAATAAGGATTATCCATAGTGGTAATTGAAACGGTTTTTCCGCTGGAAGGAGCGTGAACGAACTGCTTATTGCCGATATAAATGCCCACATGCGATGGTTTGCCATTGATACGGTAAAACAGTAAGTCACCAGGCTCCAGTTCATCCAAGGTTACCGTTTTTGCAGCTTGTAACTGATCCCTCGAAGTTCGTGGCACATAATCACCGACCTGGGTATGGGTAAAATAGACCAGTCCGCTGCAATCAAAGCCCTGTTGAGGCGTGGAACCACCATAACGATAGCGTTTGCCCAGCATCGATTGAGCCATTCTGGCAATATTCTCACCTTTGGTGGAGCCTTGCTCATCAGTTTTTACTTCACTGGACTGTCGTGTATCTTTAGCCACTCGCTCAGGCGAACTGGAACAAGCCCCAAGCCACAGGCCCGAGACAGTAATCAGAATTAATAGTAAGAATCTTTTATGCATTGCTCTACCCTAGCAGATGAAATCTGAACTTACCCTAAACCAGCGCACATTCATTCTATACCCTTGCTAGCCCTTAGATATAACCGGAATCACAAGTTTGGCAACTCTAATGTTGGTTCTTGCAGCTCTGCAAATTGACTGCGTAAATCCAGAATCTGTTCTTCCCAGTAGCGAATCGAATCAAACCAGGGAAAAGCCTGTTGAAATGCAGGATCGCTCCAGCGCTTTGCCAGCCACGCACTATGATAAAACATGCGTAGGGTTCTTAATGGCTCGATTAATTTTAGCTGCTTTGCTGGAAACTTTTGGAACTCTTCATAGCCCTCGATTATTTCTGCTATCTGCGACAGCTTTTGTGGTCGCTCGCCGGACAATAACATCCATAAATCCTGCACCGCTGGCGCCATCCTCGAATCATCAAAATCCACAAAATGCGGATTGTCATCACGCCATAAAATATTACCAATATGGCAATCGCCATGAGTCCGAATATAGTCAAGCTCCCCAACTTCCAGCCACTGTCGGTTAACTTCTTTCAGTATATCTTCAGCTAAAGTTCGATATGGCAGATGATATTCACGTGGCACCGCATGCTCCATCAAATATTCAAAGCTTTGCTGGCCAAAAGTTTCTACAGTTAAGCTTGGACGAAACTGATAAGGCTTGATCTCACCCAAAGCGTGAATGCGCCCTATAAATCGGCCCAAAGTAAACAAGCTATCCAGATCATCCAGCTCTGGTGCATGGCCGCCTTTGCGCGGATACAGAGCATAATAGAAGCCTTCATACTCAAATAGAGTTTTGCTGTGCAGTGACAATGGCGCAACGACCGGTAACTCAGATTCTGCAAGCTCAGTGGTAAACTCATGCTCTTCTAGAATTTGTTCTTGCGTCCATCTTTCTGGACGATAAAACTTAGCAATGATCGGCTGCTGCTCTTCAATACCGATTTGATAGACTCGATTTTCATAGCTGTTCAAAGTTAATATTCGACCATCGCTGTAAAACCCCAGGGCTTCAATCGCATCGAGAATGAAATCTGGGGTCAGCTTATTAAAAGGATGGGCTTGCGACTGCTCGCTCATAAAAAATTAGCCTTCATCATCGTCGCCCTTATCTTTCTTCGAGTCTTTCTTAGACTCTTTCTTGACTTCATCTGGCGTGACGACAGATTTATCCGTTCCCATTGATGCAGTTAGCACTTTCTTCATGGCATCGCTGGGTGACATATCCAACTCTTTACACTTTGACTTCGGCATAAAAAATGTGAAACCACCAATCTGATAACTCATGGGTATATAAACAGCAACCAATTCATCGCGCG
>JAPHRL010000031.1 GCA_026195755.1 Kangiella sp.
GATGGGGCGCTCGTGCCAGTTCTTGTGCAGAAGGTTTGGCAGAACCAATGTCCATGCCTTTATAGACCATGGCGGAGTCAACACTGATGATTTCAGCATTAAGCTGCTCAACCAATTCAATGGCCAGATCGGTTTTGCCTGATGCAGTGGGGCCCATCAATAATAAGGCTAACGGTTTTTGTGGTGATTTACTGGAAGAATGCATTCAGACACCTTAATGAATTGTACAGCCAATCAAAGACCGTTAATGAGGACTTACTAACAGCTCTAATAGCTGCTCAGTGGTATAGCGTTTGCAAAAAAGTGATTCGGACCAAGGCAAATGAGCTAACTCGTCAAGCCAATGAGTCTGGCTGTTGGGCGACCAATATTGATGCAAACTGTTTATTAATCGTTGTTGCCAGTCAGCCACCGATGAGTTCTTGCTGACTGCCTGGTAAACGGTTTCTTGCAACCACTGTTGCAAATCGATATGCGAAAGACAGCTGGGGACTTTTCTTACGACCAGCGTTTTTGGGCCGGTCAATGTCATTTCAAAGCCAGCTTGTTGCCAGTGGTTGATAAAATCATCACTGACACTGTCAGCTGGAATACCTAATCTGATTGGAAACAGCATAAGACGTTGTTTCACTTCAGCTTGTTGCCATTCACTGTGTAGACAGTCACTAATGTGCTGACAAAAGTAAGCTTTTAAATCGAGGGCTTTGATGCCATCCTCTGTTTGTTGCAGCAGTAAACGATCATGCAATACCCAGCTATTCCCGGATGCTAATTTAGAACTCACTTTCGGCTTTTGTGGCCATTGACGACCTCCCTGCGGACGATATGGGGCAGGACTGTTATCGGCAACGTGATCGGCACTCTGTTGAGAGAAGGTACCCGCCTGATAGCGTGGCGTGAAATAAGGATCATCTTTAGTCGCAGGCTGAGAGACGGTGTGTGACGGCCGCATATAAACTAACGCTTCACTACTTTCCAGCGCCCGATGATTTTGTTCAAGCAATTCACTTTGCTCAAGAAGAGCTTCTTCAACTGCACGACTCATAAAATCATGCACCTGGCGACCATTGGAAAAACGGACTTCGTGTTTGGTCGGGTGAACATTCACATCTACTTGCGAAGCTTCCAGCTTAAGGTACAGTACATAAGCAGGCATACGCCCTGTCGGTAATCGGTCATGGTAAGCCTGGCGAATGGCATGATTTAAGGTGCGATCACGCACGGCGCGACCATTTACAAACACATATTGGCCCAGGCTTGAGCTTTGATGCCAGTCCACCGGTGATAACCAACCATAAAGGCGCGTAGAGTCAATAGAGCTGTCTAACTTGATTGCTTCGCGCAAAAAAGAGGCTCCAAGTATCGAGCCAATGCGTTGTTGATGTTGTTCATCGTTATGAGCAGCAGGAACCCGCTTAACCACCTTGCTATTATGTTTTAAAGTGATAGCAACATGAGGTGAGCCTAAAGCAATTCGTTTTACGGTTTCTTCAATATGCACGAACTCAGTGCGCTCGGCGCGGAGGAACTTTTGACGGGCGGGAGTATTAAAAAATAGATCGCGAACTTCAACAATAGTCCCCGCAGGCAGTGATTGGGGCTGTAATTTAACCTGCATATCAAGCCCTTCGGCAATTGCAGACCAACCAATCTCCTGAGCCTGAGGCCTTGAACTCAGTTTAAGCTTGGCTACTGAGCTAATACTGGCTAATGCTTCACCACGAAACCCTAATGTAAAAATAGCTTTAAGATCATCAGAATGCTCAATCTTACTGGTTGCATGGCGCGCTAGTGCCAGCTCCAATTCGTCGCGACTGATTCCTTCACCGTTATCGGTTACTCGAATTAAACGAGTACCACCTCGCTCTATATCTATTTGAATGCGATCGGCTTTAGCATCAATCGCATTTTCCAATAACTCTTTAACAACTGATGCTGGGCGCTCGACTACTTCGCCGGCAGCAATTTGGTTAGCAACTAAAGGGGAGAGCTTATGAATAGGCATAGAAATAATCGATAGGATTTAAATACTTAAACTGAACAACAATGTTACTCAGTAGCTGGAATAACAAGTTTTTGCCCAATTCTCACGACGTTTGTGGAGAGTTTATTGACATCTTTCAAGTCACGCACTGATACATTAAAGCGTCTTGCCACTTTAATCAGGCTATCACCCCGTTGCACATGATAGATATTCTCTCGATAAAGAGCAGCAAACAGAGTCCCGTCAGGAGCATGCTTCTTAAAATAATCAACGATGCCGTCACCAACCCCCCTCGCTAATTTTTTTCGATAGGAGGCCGCTTTCATTAAAGCTTCTTCTTCTGGGTTGGTAATAAATCCTAGCTCGACCAGAATTGAAGGAATATCCGGGTTTTTAAGTACCAACAGCGAGTTTTCTTCAACGTGCTTTTTATGCATCTTCGGCACCACTTTACTCATTGCACCGTGTACAATTTTAGCTACCTTGGTACTTTCAGTGATCGAGTTTTCCATCTGTAAATCAAGCAACACGGATTTAACTGAATTATCATAATTGGATAAGACCACAGAACTATCAACGCCACCAAGCAACTCAGATTTTTCTTCCTGCATCTGCATCCAGCGCGCTACTTCTGACTTAGCTCCATGCAGATTTAATACCCAGACCGATGCACCTTTTGCTTTTGGACTTTTAAAGCCATCAGCGTGAACCGACACAAATAAATCAGCCCGTTGCATTCTTGCTAGATCAGTTCGCTTACGATGCGGGAGATAGTAGTCACCAGTACGAGTTAAAAAGGCTTTTATTCCTTTCGTTTTATTAAGTTCCGCGACCAACTCTTTGGATAAAGCCAAAACAATGTCTTTTTCTTTTGTACCCCGCCCGCCCATGGCTCCGGGGTCTTCACCACCGTGGCCAGCATCTACTGCCACCACAATATCGCGATCTGCCGATCTATCTATAGTTGGCGGTTCGATTTTTTGGCGACTTTCATCGAACAAATCAATGACCAAACGATCGCCATATTCTTGGTATGGTTTTAACGAAAAGCTTTTCGGCTGAGCTGCTTTGTTGAGATCCAGTACTAAACGCAAAACACCATCTCTTGGTGGCGTGCTTTGGCGTACTCGTTTGACCAGATCACTTTGAATATCGAGTTGGTTTAAATCAACGCTGACACGGGTATCTGGAATATCAATCACAATACGATCAGGATTTTTTAAAATATTCACTTCATGAGTAACAGGGCTGGATAAATCGAGGACAACACGGGTCGATTCTGGTGATTGCCAGAAGCGCATACTTTTTATAATCGATGCCTCAGCAACCGATATACTCAGCGCGAGCATAAACACGCTTGTTAAAACTGTCAGCCACTTTCTCATCATCATATTATCTTTGTGTCACTTTTCTATGTCAGTTGGTATGCCACTTCCCAGGCACTAACCTGATTTTGGCATAAAATCACAGCTTTTTGCCAGTTTTTGCATTAACTCTGGGCGTTCAGACGATAAACTGGCTACTCGCCCTTCGTCATTATAATCCAGCTCAATCAGTAGATCTGGCTTAGGAATCATGCCCTTGCCTTTATCAGGCCACTCTATCAACATGATCGAATCTGGCTGCTGATACTCCCGAATACCAATAAACTCCAACTCTTCAGGATCTGCCAAACGATATAAGTCGAAGTGATAGATGGTGATGCCCACCAGTTCATAAGGTTCAACTATAGTGTAAGTAGGGCTTTTGGTAGCGCCCTGATAGCCAAAACCACGCAAAATACCGCGCACCAGTGTGGTCTTCCCAGCACCAAGCTCACCTTTAAAATAAATGGTCATCGGTGCTTTGATGCAAGCAGCCAATTTCTGCCCCATTCGGATCGTTTGCAACTCATCTATTAAATTTACTGTAATTTTTTGCATCAATAAAACCTAAGCTGGTATTCAATACATTAACGATTGACCAAATAATGAATACTTTCTATTAATTCCGAAGCCAACATCCCTCTCACTCTGTCGCCTGCAGCCTCGACACCTGCTGCAAAGTGAATAGAGGTAGCTACTCTTGTAGCATTCCAGGGCGACATCCCCTGCACCAATAATGAACCAATCAAGCCACTTAACACATCACCTAGACCAGCGGTTGCCATAGCAGGATGAGCGCCGGCGGCAATTACCACCTGTCGTCCGTCCGCCAAAATTGTGCCCGCACCTTTTAGCAAACAAATGCACTGATAGCGATTGGCAATGGCTTGAGCCGCACTAATTCTATCGTCCCAAACTTTGGCTGTATCCCAGCTTAATAAACGTGCTGCCTCACCAACGTGTGGTGTGACAATTAGTGGGTGAGGTAAACCGCTGCCTTGCTCAAGAGATCGCTGTAACCAATACAGGCCATCACCGTCAATTAAACAGGGCAGCCCATTCTGAATCACATAAGCTAACGACTGTTCAAAAACCTGCCTTCCCCACTCGCTACGACCCAGCCCTGGTCCCAAGACCACAGCGTTAAACTGATTAGGATTGGCATCTATCAGACTATTAAAACTTAACTCCTCAAAGGCCACACCATGCCACATGGCTTCTGGGCAAAAACCCAAAGCTGCACTTCGATTATCCGGATGCAGAAAGGTGGTCACCAGCCCGGCGCCACTGCGTAATGCAGTTTCTGTTGCCAACATTATGGCACCGCCCATATTGAAATCACCACCCACACACAATAAATGGCCACAGGCCTGCTTATAGGTTGTGGCACTACGCTCAGGAATTTCGCCAATGACATCAGAGTATGACTGCTTCCAGGCAATAGGGTTTTGCTGATAAAACTTCGACTGACTCACACCTAAAGTCACCAGGTGTAATTCACCCTGTGCAGCCAGCCCTTCATTGATGACCTGACACACTTTGTAAAAAATAAAACTGATCGTGTGCTCAGCTTTGATATGAAACTCTGCACACAGTCCTGAATCAGCATAAACACCACTGGGTAAATCCAGCGCTAATACAGGTACTCCCGACTGATTAATCTGCTGGATAACATCTGCATAACCATCTCGCAACGCCCCCTGGAACCCAGTTCCAAGCAAAGCATCGACAATCACGTCAGCCTGCTCAAATAGTGTTGAATCAGGCTCGCGCAGATCCAACTTGAACGGTTCGAGCTTTTGCCAGGCCGTTGCAGCGTCACCCTTCAGGTCGTTAAGTGGCTTTATTGGCACCAAGGTCACTTGCATCCCCGCTTCGGCTGCCAGTCGAGCAAACACCAAACCATCGCCTGCGTTATTACCCGAACCGGTAACCACCACAATTCGATGCGCCAAAGGCCACTCTCTTTCCAGACAATCAAAAGCCGCTCGCCCCGCTCTTTGCATCAGCTCAAACATGGCAAGGCCTTGTGCCTTAGCAGCCGCTTGCTCTATCACTTTTATATTGTCTGCTGTAAATACGGGGTACATAAGTTGTCCTTAAAACTCCTGACTACTCACTCAGGTCGATAAAATGTTCTCGGTAATAACGACACTCTTCTATCGACTCACGAATATCATCCAAAGCTAAATGAGTGGCGGCTTTGGTTAAGCCACTCAGAATTGAAGGCTTCCAACGACGTGCCAATTCTTTCAAGGTGCTGACGTCAATATGTCGATAATGAAAATACGACTCAAGTTTTGGCATGTACTTGACCATAAAGCGACGATCCTGGCAGATGCTATTGCCACACATCGGTGACTTGCCTTCATCAATCCACTTCTTTAAAAATTCCAGGGTCAGTTCGCTGGCTTGATCTTCATTAATGGTACTTTGGCGGACTCGCTCGGTGAGACCCGATTTGCCATGCTGCACCACACACCACTCGTTCATATTGTCGAGTACTTCATCAGACTGATGAATCGCAATGACAGGACCTTCCGCCAGAACGTTCAAATCTTTATCCGTGACAATAGTAGCAATCTCGATAACTACATCCGTTTCTGGGTCAAGACCGGTCATTTCCAGATCAACCCAAATCAAATTATCGTCATTTTTTGTCAAAACCAGCTCCTAATCGTTACGTCTAATCGTTACAATAATAATCATTATACTCAGCTTAACTGCATACTACTGAGTTTTTCAGCTATTATAGTCGCAGTTTTTGCGCTGGTATGGAAGCGCATAAGCAAGTGCTATTGTTTATTTTAGTAAGCAAATAAGGCTTGTTTATCTAATAGTTTGAATCATTTAACAGGAGATACTATGCAACTTGCACAACAGCAATGTGTTCACAATGATGAAGCAAAAAGCCCAATTGATAACGACAAACGTCAACAGTTGATGAGTGAGCAATTAAGTAACTGGCAGTTTGATGACAAAACCGGCGCTATTTACCGAAAATTTAAGTTCAAAAACTATTATCACACCATGGCTTTTGTCAATGCCGTTGCCTGGATAGCAAATAAGCAAGCACACCATCCTGATCTTGAAGTAAGCTATGGTCACTGCCTGGTGCGTTACACTACTCATGATGCAGGCAATAGTGTTTGCATGAATGACCTGATTTGCGCAGCGCACATTGATGCTTTAGAAAGTAACGGCACTTTCGGTCCGAACTTTTTAGACGACTAATCATTGCTTAATATTACTTAAAAAAGGTAACTTGTCTTGGCTAAACCTGAAAATAAATCCTCCAAACGCTGGCGTAAAAAACCAGACAAGCAAGCTACCTATGTAAAGCAAACCGTTGACCGAAATATTGATGAAGAAAGTCTGCTCGAACCAGAGCAAGGCATTGTGATCAGTCGCTTCGGTCAGCAGGTTGATATTGCTGATGAGAATTTCGAGACCATTCGGTGCTTCTTGCGTAAATCGAATGAAGTTCCAGTCGTCGGTGATCGGGCCTGGTTTCGTCGTCAAAAAGAATTACCAACAGGTGTTCTGGTTGAACTTGAACCACGCCACTCGCTACTCAAACGCCCAACTCCTCATCACGGTGTCAAACCCGTTGCAGCCAATATCGATCTCATCGCGCTGTTACTTGCACCAGAGCCTGCATTCTCAGAAGTGCTACTTGATCGTTATCTGGTTGCTGCGCAATCCAGTGAACTACCGGTCTGGATTATTATGAATAAATGGGACACGGTAGATGATAGTCAAAAAGACGCTATCACACACCGATTAAAGCTCTATCAAGATTTGGGTTACCCGGTTTACCCCATCAGTTCAAAAACTGGCGAAGGGGTAGAAGCCTTAGTTAATGACTTAACAGGCAAACAATTATTGCTGGCAGGTCAGTCGGGTGTGGGTAAATCAACCTTAATTGGTTACTTATTTCCAAATATGGAGATCGCTACCGGTGAAGTCTCCAGTACTTCTGGGCTAGGCACCCACACCACCACTGCCTCAAGACTTTATCGCCTTGATTCTGGTGCGGGTCGGGAAACTTATCTAGTCGATTCACCCGGCGTTCGCGAGTTTGGCTTATGGCATCTCGAGGATCATGATATCAAACAAGGATTTGTTGAGATCTCCGAAATCGGTGAGCAATGCAAGTTCCGAGACTGTAAACACCTAAACGAACCAGGCTGCGCTGTACTTGCTGCGGCAAAGAGTGGCGCCATAGCTGCTAGCCGATTAAAGAACTACCAACATCTGATCCAGCACTTTGATCAACCCTATATATAGCATTGAAGCAATCAGTTAGCAGTATGATGCAGCTCAAAGCCGTTAATAGTCTAACCATTATATTTAGGCTACAATACGGCCAATTTCAACGGAATCATTTAACTCATGTCTGACACATTAAAAGTTTTAGGCCAGTACCTTATCCCTCAGCATGGTATTTCTTTGCTGATGGGAAAAATTGCCGACAGCGAAAACACTACCATTAAAAATACTTTCATCAAATGGTTTATCAAAAAATACGGCGTCGATATGAGCATCGCTGAGCGCGAAAACCCGGAAGATTATAAAACATTTAATGATTTTTTTACTCGCTCATTAAAGCCTGATGTTAGACCTATTTACAGCGACAAGAATTCTATTGTCCACCCTGCCGACGGTGCCGTTAGTCAGTTGGGTAAAATTGACAATGGCTCTATTTTTCAGGCAAAAGGCCACACCTACTCTGCTAAAACTTTGTTAGGCGGTGATGCTGAATTAGCCAAGCCTTTCCAAAATGGTGAGTTTGCAACTGTTTATCTTGCCCCAAAAGATTATCATCGCCTGCATATGCCGATTGATGGTGAGCTCACCCAAATGATTCACGTACCAGGCAAATTATTCAGCGTAAATCCTTTAACAGCACGAAACGTACCGAATCTCTTTGCCCGTAATGAACGCGTAGTGACCCTATTTAATACCGAGCTTGGGCCTATGGCAATGGTGTTAGTTGGAGCTACTATTGTCGGTAGTGTTGAAACCGTATGGCATGGCACCATAACCCCGCCCACACGGAAACAAGTGCAAAACTGGAATTACAAACAAGGAGAGGTCAGCTTAAAGAAAGGTGAAGAGATGGGGCGTTTTAAATTGGGCTCGACCATCATTCTGCTTTTCCCAAAGGATACCGTTGAATGGGAAAAAGGTATGAAGCCTTATGCCAGAACCATTATGGGCGAAGCAATAGCTTATAAAAAATAGTATACCCATAGTATAATCATCAACTTAACAATAATGGAGCACGATAACTTATCTGCTCCTTGCTTTACTCTACTACCTCTTGCTATTCCCCCAAAAAGCGTCTTATATTGTCACTTCATAACACAATGGGGAAAACGTTATGCAACAAAAATACTCTCTGACCTTGCGGGTCTTACACTGGCTAATGGCTCTTCTAATAATCGTTATGATTGGTGTTGGCTGGTATATGGCTGGGTTACCGCAAGAAAGTGAACTGAAATACGAAATCTATCCCGTTCATAAGTCTATGGGAATAACTTTACTGGGCTTAGTTATCATAAGAGTCTTTGCAAGGCTCTTCTCGAAGAATCCACCTTTACCAGAAGGTCTTGCAACCTGGGAAAAATGGCTGACTAAAATTATCCACTTCCTGTTCTATGTATTAATGATTGCGATTCCAATAGTTGGATATCTATCATCAGATTATCAAGGCTTTGAA
>JAPHRL010000074.1 GCA_026195755.1 Kangiella sp.
AGCCGCAGCAACTGCAGATGATTCAATTACTGGCTCAAGCCAGCGGGTCGCTTGGTATGGGCGGCGGTCAGGCCATTGATTTAGAATCGACCTCAAAGATCATAGACTTGCCCACGCTTGAGCGCATGCATCGCATGAAAACAGGTGCCTTGATTAAAGCCAGCGTACTACTCGGTGCATTGTGCGCAGGCAAGCTCAATAAACAGGAACAAGATGCGCTTGAACTATACGCCGATGCCATTGGTCTGGCCTTTCAGGTCAAAGACGACATTCTGGATATTGAGTCCGACACCACCACCCTCGGCAAGCCACAAGGCTCCGATTTAGCCAAGGATAAAAATACCTATCCGGCCTTGCTTGGCCTTGATGGTTCCAAGCAAAAATTAGCCGATTTATTGGATTTATCCCTACAAGCACTGGCTAAGTTGCCGTACAATACCGACTCCCTCGCCGAGTTGGCGAATTATATAGTCAATCGTAACGCTTAATTGCCGCAAAACCCTATGAGCTCTGAAAAATACCCTTTATTAATGCACATTGACTCGCCCAATGACCTCAGACAGTTAGAAAAATCTCAGCTGACTGAAGTTGCCGACGAGTTGCGTCAGTATCTCATAGACACTATCAGCCAATGTGGCGGCCACTTTGCGGCTGGCTTGGGTACAGTAGAGCTTACTGTTGCCTTGCACTATATGTTCAATACACCGGATGATCGCATTGTCTGGGATGTAGGCCATCAGGCCTATCCACACAAGGTTCTGACCGGTCGGCGCGACCAGTTACAGACCATTCGTCAAACTGATGGTCTGCACCCATTCCCGGTGCGCACCGAATCAGAATACGATACCTTTGCGGTTGGCCATTCCAGTACCTCCATCAGCGCAGCTTTGGGTATGGCGCTGGCAGCTAAACAACAAGGTGAAGACCGCCATTGTGTGGCAGTTATTGGTGATGGTGCTTTAACTGGCGGAATGGCTTTTGAAGCCATGAACCACGCTGCGGATACTGATGCTAACGTATTGGTCATTCTGAACGATAATGAAATGTCGATTTCAGAAAATGTTGGCGGCATGAATAAATATCTGGCCAAATTACTGGCTGGTCGTTTTTACCAGCGCGTTCGCGAAACCGGCAAAAAAGCATTACACAATATTAAGCCGCTGTCCGATTTTGTCAGCCGCGCCGAAGAGCACATGAAGGGTATGGTCCTGCCGGGCACTTTGTTTGAAGAATTAGGCTTTAATTATAATGGTCCGATTGATGGCCATGATCTGCCAACGTTGTTAAATACCCTGAACAATATTAAAGAGCTGAAAGGCCCACAGTTTCTGCACATTGTTACGCGCAAAGGCAAGGGCTATGAGCCAGCGGAAAATGACCCCATTGCTTATCATGGCGTGCCGATTTTTGACCCTAAAGATAGCAGCCTACCGAAAGGTAAAAAGCCCAAAACCTATTCCAACATCTTCGGTGACTTCCTGTGTGATATTGCCGCCAAAGATGAACGCGTCGTTGGCATTACTCCAGCCATGCGTGAAGGCTCTGACCTGATTCGTTTCTCGCGCGAATTTCCTGAGCGTTATTATGATGTCGGTATTGCTGAACAACACGCAGTCACAGTCTCTGCTGGCTTGGCGTGCGAAGGGTTAAAACCCGTTTGTGCCATTTACTCAACCTTCCTGCAACGCGGCTATGATCAACTGATTCACGATGTCGCACTGCAAAATCTTGATGTGTTGTTTGCGATTGATCGTGGCGGATTGGTGGGTGGCGATGGCGCCACACATAATGGTGCCTTTGATCTAAGCTATCTTCGCTGCATTCCGAACATGGTCATCATGACACCGAGTGATGAAAACGAATGTCGCCAGTGTCTCTATACTGGCTATTTATACGAAGGTCCAGTAGCAGTACGTTATCCACGCGGTATGGGTGACGGCATCGAACCCGAACAAAGCTTCACTCCGTTCCCGATTGGTAAAGGCAGCATAAAACGTCGCGGTGAAAAAGTTGCCATTTTAGCCTTTGGCTCGATGGTTAAAGTCGCCATGGAAGCCGCCGAGAAAATACACGCTACGGTTGCTGATATGCGCTTCGTTAAACCGTTAGACGAAGAGTTAATCAGACAATTAGCCGAAACCCACGAGCAGTTTATCACCATCGAAGAAAACGCCATCATGGGCGGTGCAGGCTCAGCCATAAACGAGTTCCTGCTCAACAACAATATTCAAATCAAAGCGCAAAACTTAGGCATCCCCGATCGGTTCGTTGAACACGGAGACACAAAGGAACTGCTGAAAAGAATTGGCTTAACCGCCGAAGATATTATTAAGAGTTTATAAATTCAAGTTAAAAAAAAATACTATTCACCTAGCTTTAAACCAAAAATAATAACCTTGAATTTATAGATGCTTTGCGTAATTAGATTATACGATTTTGTTTGAAGATCACTGGTGGTGGTTTTGTGAGCCCACCACCAGCAATTGATGTATTAGAAGGTAATCACAGAAACGGTTAGCACGGACCACCGTTACACGTTAGACTGCCTTCGATATTAACATCCCCTCTAATCCGTATAGAGCCATCCACATTAAACTGGAATAAAGCACCACCAGAATTAGTCTGGTCTTTCATTTGGAATGAACCATCTGGCAACATCGTAAAGCGCCAGGTTTGTCCAGAAACACTATCTTTGAACCTGAACAGGCTGGAAGGGTTATCATAAATAACGGCCACCTCTCCCTCTGATAATATTGCTCTATTATCCCCGGCCTCTTTGACAATATGCAAAGCAGCATTAGGATCAGGTGACGTTGTCCCCATACCGACAGCTCCTGGAGCTATGTATATTGAGTTAGCGTCACTGTTAGGCTTTATTCTGAATGGCAACTTACTTCCATTGGTAACATCACGAATAAAAAAGTTGGCTTCATTGCCCGCAATATCCCAAGTCTGAGGAGTCCAGCCACCAGAATCATCCTGCTCTAATCTTAGTGTAGGTGTGTCGCTATCGACCGAATGTATTTCAGTCGCAGGAGCATTTGTTTTAATACCAATCCGACCCGTTGCATCAACGACTAATGAATTCGAAGGTGCTGTGGCTTCAATCCTAAAAGGAACTGTAACAGAGGTGGAGTCTTCTACAGAGAAATGACTGGTGCCTCCATTAA
>JAPHRL010000019.1 GCA_026195755.1 Kangiella sp.
ACTTTATTGAGACGGCTTTATGATTTTTGGCTTGGGTGAGCTGTTAGCACTATCATCGGCAATTTGCTGGGCAACAGCGATCATTTTATTCAAACATTCCGGTGAAGCCCTCAGCGCGACTGCACTCAATCTCTTCAAAAATACCCTTGCTACACTTCTGTTAGTCCCCACTGCTTTATTGATGGAAGGTTTTAAATTGCCGCAGTTGGATGCTGTTAACTGGACGATTGTAGCCGTTAGCGGCTTTATTGGAATTGCACTGTCCGATACCTGGTATTTTCTGGCTTTGAGAAAAGTCGGGGCAGGGAATACCGCTATTGTTTCCAGTCTCTATAGTCCATTCGTTATAGTGCTATCGGTTCTTTTTTTAAATGAAACTTTGCACTGGAGCCAGTTCATAGGCTTCTCGATGGTGTTGATGGGAATCGTTCTGGTGACCTGGCAACGCAATCGCAAGAATGTCGATGCACCTGTTTTGTGGCAAGGTCTTGCACTCGCAGCTGGTGCTGTTTTCCTAAATGCTGTCGGTGTGGTTATGGTCAAAAGAATTTTAGAGGGGGACGGCTTCTTCTGGATCATTAGCCTGCGACTTATTGGCGGTATTATAGGTTCAGTTGCATTGTTACTGATTGGTCGAAAGTTCATCAGTGTGGTTCGAGAGCTAAAACAACCTAGAGACTGGCGCATATTAATTATCGCCAGTGTGCTTGGAACTTATATCTCGATGATGCTTTGGCTGGGGGGATATAAATACACGAGTGCCATAAAAGCCTCGGTACTGAATGAAACCTCAATCGTGTTTATTGTGCTATTTGCCTGGCTATTCCTGAAGGAAGAAATCAATCGTCGACGTTTAGTGGGGGTGGTACTGGCCTTCCTTGGCGTGATTGTATTTGTTTGCAATAGTGGTGGTCAGAATTCAGCGTAACCATTAATGCAAGAGCTAAGTGTTAGACTAAAAAACTTGACCGACACGAACGATTTTCATCGCGTTAGTACCACCTAGAACACCCATCGAGTCGCCTTTGGTAATAATCACCAAGTCACCGTCTTCTACGAAGTTGCGTAATCGTAGTTCTTCAACCGCAAGTCGATTAACGTCATGCTTAGCCAGTACTGTTGGGTCGAACTCAATCGCTTCAACGCCACGATACAGCGCAACTTTGCGTAGCGTCTGTTCGTTACGGCTTAAAGCAAAGATTGGCATGCCTGAGCGGATACGTGATAACCATAAAGTGGTGGAGCCAGACTCGGTCAATGCGATAATTGCTTTAACCCCTTTGAGGTGATTGGCGGTGTACATTGTTGACATAGCAATTGCTTCATCAATCAACTCAAATGACATTTCATTGCGATGGCGTGACATGCGAATCATGGATTGCTTCTCTGCACCTAGACAGACATTAGCCATGGCTTGAACGGTGCGTGCAGGGTTGTCGCCTGTCGCAGTTTCAGCGCTTAACATCACTGCATCGGTACCATCCAGCACTGCATTGGCTACATCGAAGACTTCGGCTCGCGTCGGAATAGGGTTGTGGATCATGCTTTCCATCATTTGCGTAGCGGTGATAACCACACGATTGAGCGCTCGTGAACGTGAGATTATGTGTTTTTGTACACCTATTAATTGAGCATCGCCAATTTCAACACCTAGATCACCACGCGCTACCATAACCGCATCGGATGCCATGATGATGGAGTCTAAGATTTTATCGTCGTTAACGGTTTCAGCACGCTCAATTTTTGCTACCAGGTTGCTGTTGCCACCTGCCTTTTGCAGCAGCTTACGAGCTTCATGCATATCGTCAGCACTTCGTGGGAATGAAACAGCCAGGTAGTCAACATGCATTGCAGCGGCAATTTTGATGTCTGAGCGATCTTTGTCTGTTAGAGCTGGCGCTGAAAGACCGCCACCCAATAGGTTAATGCCTTTATTATTGCTTAAAACGCCACCAATAATAACCTCGGTAATAATTTCAGTTGTGGTCAGGCGTTTAACTTCCAGTTGAATACGGCCATCATCCAGCATTAAATGATTGCCTTCCTTTAGATCAGAAGGAAGCTGTTTGTAGTCAATTCCGACACGCTCCTCATCACCTGCCTCTTTTTCCAGTTCTGAATCCAGAATGAAGGTTGCTCCAACCTCTAAGTTGATTTTGCCGTTCTTAAAACGAGCTATACGAATTTTTGGGCCTTGTAAGTCACCCAGAATAGCAATATAGCGATTCATCTCACGAGACAGTCTGCGGATCTGTTCCGCTCGGTGGATATGATCTTTGGCTTCGCCGTGAGAAAAGTTTAATCGAAATACATTGGCGCCAGCTTTGATTAATGAGCGAATGGTTTCATCAGATTCTGTAGCGGGGCCCAAGGTGGCCACTATTTTAGTGCGTTTAAACATAGGGTTTTGTGCTCAGTGTTTGATACATAACAGTGTAAAGGCAGACTTTATAAAAACAACACCATTGTAGATAAAAAAGGGAAGGGCTGCTATTGATCAGTATTAAGTTTTTATAAAACATAAGTATAAAAAAAAGGGGCAGATAGCCCCTTTTGTATTATGTTGATAATAAACTTAATTGTTGTCGTATGCTTCCTTATCTCTGGCAATACTCTTCGCATCTCGTCTTAAGAACCAGTCTTTAGCACTACCTAGAGCAACATACAGGCAGGGTACCCAAATTAGCGTAATCACTGTTGCAAAAACGATACCAAATGCCAACGAGACAGCCATTGGGATCACTAACTGTGCCTGCAAGCTGGTTTCAGTAGTAATCGGTAACAAACCAAAGAAGGTCGTTAATGATGTTAGGATGATCGCTCGGAAACGTCGTGTACCAGCATTGACAGCTGCTTCGATGCGTGACATTCCTTCTTCACGTGCTCTGCCAATAAAGTCAACCATCAATAAACTGTCGTTCACCACGACTCCTGATAAGGCAATAATACCAAAGAAGGAGAACATGCTGAGATTAATATCTAACAGCAAGTGACCAACCATGGCACCGATAATACCAAATGGAATCGCAGACATAACTACCAGAGGTTTGATGTAAGATTTTAATGGTATCGCCATTAATCCGTAAATAAGAATTAGAGCTATTAATCCGCCAATCCCTAACTCACTAGTCAGCTTTTGCTGATCTTCACTTGGGCCACCGGGCTCTAATTTTACGGTCGGATGTTCTGCCAAAATTGCTGGTATAACATTTTCCATCATATCCTGGTTGATTTCACCTGAGGTAATAGTTGCCTGAGGGCTAACATCTGCATTGATACGGTTTGCTCGCACACCGTCGATTCGTGAAATTCGCGAAAATCCTTCTTGGACATCGTAATTAGCAACATCTGTGAAGGTCACATACTCACCAGACGGCGTTCTGATTGGCATTTGTTCCAGGTTACCGATTGAACGTCTGTCTTCCAGAGGGTAGCGCACAAAAACTTTTACCTCTTCATTGTCGCGCAAGAAACGTTGAGCCTCGGAGCCATAGAAAGCGTTGCGAACCTGTTGGGAGAGTATTTGTGTACTTAACCCTAAGTTGTATCCATGAGGTTTCACCTCAACTACAATTTCTTCTTTACCACCGGACAAGTTGTCACTGATGTCATAAACTCCATCATACTCAGCCAATTTGGCGCGCATTTTTTCGGTGACGATCTGTAGTTCGTTAATATCTGTACCAACCAGTCGATAGCCAACGCCGTCGCCACCTGGACCTCCGCCACCGCCACCGAAGCTGATTTCCTCTACTGCAGGCAGGGTGCCTACCATGTCACGCCAACGGTCGATGAGTTCAAATTGATGAATCGGCAAGTTTTCACTTTTCACCAACTCTGTCCACATATAGGCACCGGTATTTTCCCGAGTCCACATAAAGGCATGTTGGAATACACCAACACCATGCTCAGCTTCTACTTCATTATGTAGTTCATTGAGCTTATCCCACACAATCTGCACGTTGCTCATGGCTTGCTCGGCAGTCGCACCTTCAGCCATTTTAATCTCTACAAAAACGCCATCATTTGGAATGGACGGAAACAAACTGGTTTTTACCCAACCGCTGCCAATAAAGCCGATGGTTGTGATAAATAATAAGCAGACAAAGGTTAGAATTGTCAGGCCTCTATATTTTAAAAGTAGTTCAAGTTTTGGTCTGTAAACGTTATTGATGAAGCGGGACAAAAGGTCTTTTACTTTTAGGCGGATTGCACGGAAGAAGCCTTTAACTGCTCGAACTTTCGGGTTTTTGGTATCTTCTAGCTTGTTCAGTTTCATGTGTGCCAAGTGGGCTGGCAGAATAAGTTTTGACTCAACTAGTGAGAACATTAAGCAAAACATTACGACCAGTCCCATGGATGCCATCGCATTGCTCCATGGCCCGCTGATTGCCAGCATTGGATAGAAAGCTGCTATGGTCGTCAGTACACCAAAGGTTGCGGGAAGGGCGACTCTTTTAGAGCCTTCAACCACACTATCAATGCTGTGCCCCTTTTCCTCAATCGAGGCCCAGGCGCTCTCCGCAATAATAATCGCATCATCGACCACGATCCCCAGCACCAGAATAAAGCCGAAGAGGGTAATCATGTTGATGGTCATGGCGAAACCCGGATACATATACATTAAAGCAAATGCCCCCAGGAAACAGAGTGGGATACCAATCATGACCCAGAATGCCAGCTTAAAGCGTAGGAAAAGAGCTAGAACGATAAAGACCAGCAAGATACCCATCAGCATGTTCTTCTGCATCATCTCCAAGCGACCTTTAAGGTAGTAGGTCCCATCACCCCAGGCTTCTATAGATAATCCGGCCGGGAGGGTAGGTGTCTTGTTATCCAGGTATGAGTAAATTTGTTCAGCAATGAGCAGATCGTCTGACTCTAAAGACGAACGAACTCTCAAACTGACCGTTGGCTTGCCATCAAAACGAGACAGGAAATTCCATTCAGCAAAGCCATCATCAATCGCCGCAACATCTGCGAGTAATAATGTTGTACCATCTGGTCGGGTAATGACAGGAATCTTGGCAAAGTCATAAGCATCGTAGGCTTGATTCTTGGTTCTGACCAGGATATCGCCACCTAATGTTTTAATGGTACCGCTTGGTAAGTCCAGAGAGTGGCTACGAACCGCGTTTGCTACGTCTTGTAGCGTTAATCCGTACTTACGTAATTGATAATCACTAACCTGAATGCCCACTTCATAGGGACGCGCTCCCTCTACTTCAACCAGACTAACATGAGGAAGTGCCAGTAATTCATCTTTGATATCTTTGGCGTATTCTTTGAGCGTTCGTTCATTAGCATCGCCAAACACATTAAGTCGCATAACTTGACGCTGCATGCGATTTTCATAGATAACAGGGCGCTCAGCAAGATCGGGTAGATTTGGAATGGCATCCACTCTAACCTTGATTTCATCCATAACATTGGAAACTTCGTAGTTATCTTCGATTTCTATATTGAGGCTTCCCATGCCTTCGGAAGCTGTCGAAGTGACCTTTTTGATCCCTTCAATGTCCTTAATATTTTCCTCAATCAGGATAACGATTCCTTCCTCAACTTCCTGAGGAGCTGCGCCAGGGTAGGGCACTTGGATGCTTACTGAGTTGGTGATAATGTCTGGAAAGACCTGTTGACGAAGGTGACTAAGACCAATAAACCCTGCAACAATGATAAAGATCATTAATAGATTTGCCGCAACTGCGTTGCGCGCAAACCAGGAAATGATCCCACTGTGTGTATCGTATTGTTTGACCATCTGCGAATTCCTTATTGCTTAGCTGTGTCAGAGTTCGAGCTTAGCGTGTTGTCTTTTGTATTCGCTTTGCCGGAGTTAGCCTGGCTTCCCACTTTCTGAACTTTCATGCCATTAACGGGATTGTGAACTGGGGTAACGATAACTTCGTCACCAGCCTTTAAACCACTATCAATATAGATGGTGTTGGCCTCAGTCCTTGCCAAGGTGACTTGTTGTATTCGAACTTCGCTTTCATTCTCTAGAATTAGGACGCTATTTCCAAAATACAGTGCTTGCCTCGGTAATCCAATTAAGCCCTCGCGTTGCTTGCCAGCAATCTCTGCTCGAACAAATGTACCGAATCTTAGCGGTTTATCATTGTTACTCTCTGCCTTTAAATTATAAGGATCCTTAATTTGAGCAACTAAATAAGTTAAGCGGTTAGTTTGCTCAACAACCCCTTCGGTACGAACAATTTTGCCAAACCAGTTTTGTTCTTGTCCTGCGTAAGTGCCGAGCAATCGGACATCGGGCTGAACTTCAGGGTTTTCCATATCCGGTAAGCGTAGATAAGCTAGCTCTTGATCCGGAACCGGCAAGCGAACTTCAGCATATTCAGTGCCGTAGAGGGTAGCAGCTTGGCTCCCCATGTTGACAAATTGGCCTAAACCAACCATTTTACTCTGAATCAGCGCATCGAACGTTGCTTTGACTTTGGTTCTCTCCAGATCGCGACGGGCGCGCATTAGATCGGCTTCCGCAGACTGAACCGAAGCTTCAGCTTGTTTGAGCTGTGGGAGTCGTAAAGCCAGATCAGAAGGTTCTCCTTTACCAATCTTCTTCCAGTCTTTACGAGCTTGCTCGGTTCTGGCTTGAGCATCTTGATAACTTGCCTGGGCTTGTGCAAGGGCGGCTTCAGCACTACGCACATTGGCGACATAGTTAGCTGGGTCAATAGTGAAAAGAGTTTCACCTTTTTCAACAAAAGCACCTACCCGAAAATTATCAGATATGCCAATAACGCGACCACTCACCTCGGTAACCAGTGTTGAGTTTTCCACTGGCAGGACTGGTCCTTGGCTGTCAACGATGAATTGAATGTCTTCACTTTCGACAGTTTTAGTTTCAACCACGATGGCTTGGACAAAAGGTTTCTTTTTTGGTGGTTCGGGCTTCATACTGATGAGGCCCCAAATAATTCCGATTGTTGCGATAACAATTGAAACACCAACTACGATTCTTTTGGTCATTATTTTTTCCCGCTTAACAAAATTTTAGGATTACTCCAACTCGAAGCTATTATAACGCCTGCACATTTTTATAACCTAATGTTCAGTAATGACAAAAGGTTAACAAATGTTTCAATGCTATATTTTACAGACTGAAATGTGAAAAAAAGGTGCTAAGAGCACCTTTTTTACTGTTTTTAGATAGCGGTTGGCTATGAATGGTTTAGTTCGATAGTCTGAATTAGTCACCTTTTAACCATTGATGTAACCAGTTATTGACTACTTGGTGCCACTGAATGCTGTTATTAGGCTTTAAAACCCAGTGATTTTCATTCTCAAAAATCAACAATTGGCTTGGAATATCCTGACGCTGAAGCGCAGTGAAAGTCGCTAACGACTGTGTTTCAGGAACTCGATAGTCCTTGCTACCTTGCACTACTAACATGGGTGTTTTCCAGTTTTTAACAAAATGAACTGGATTATGCTTCTCAAAGTTTTCTGGTTTATCGAAATAAGTACCACCATTTTCCCATTCAACAAACCAAAGCTCTTCTGTTGAGTAGTACATCATGCGGCTGTCGAAAATTCCGTCATGATTAACCAGACATTTAAATTGATCAGACCAATTACCTGCAATCCAGTTGATCATGTAGCCGCCGTAAGAAGCGCCTAAAGCACAGGCGTTATCAGTATCAACAAACTCATAATTCTCTTCAACGTAGGCTAAACCTTTCTGTAAATCTTCCAGTGGTTTACCACCCCAGTCGCCAGTGATTGAGTCAGTAAAGTCCTGGCCATAGCCGGTAGAGCCGTGGAAGTCGATCATGACAGCAACAAATCCTTGACCTGCGTAGGTCTGTGGATTCCAACGATAATGGAAGTGATCACCAAAGCTGCCTTGAGGGCCGCCATGAATCAGGAAAGCTAATGGGTATTCTTTGTCTTCATCAAAGTCAGCGGGTTTAACGATATAGCCATAAACGGTTTCATCATTCCAGCCTTTGAAGCTGAACTGCTCATAATCACCAAACTCAAGCTCGGACATAGCTGCTTGATTAACATGAGTCAGTTGACGTTTGTTAGTGCCATTAAGCTCCATCACATACAAATCAGCAGGATTTTTTAGATCGTCATATTGATAAACGATTTTATCTGAACCCACATCGAATGCTGACACATAGCCAGCGTCAGTGAGCTGTTGTTTTTGTCTGGTTGCTAAATCATAGGACCAGATAACATTTTTGCCAATATGGTTACCATATAAGAAGACCTGTTTGCCGTCTTTGCTGAACTGGAAGCCATAGAAAGAACGATCCCAGTCTTTGGTAACGTTCTCAGTTTTGCCGGATTTTAGGTCACGAATCTTAAGTTGGCGACGGTCGGCCTCAAAGCCAGGACGCTCCATGGCCAGCCAGGCGAGTTTTTTGCCATCGGGACTAAACACTGGCTGCGTATCCCAGGCCAGATTTGCTTTGGTCAGGTTGTTAGCCTTACCGCCTGTTATTGAAACCTCATATAAGTCAAAGTTGGTAGAAGTTGGCTCATTCTTATCTGCTATGCGCAAGGTGAAAATAACGGTTTTGCCATCTGGACTGATGGTGTATTCCTCATCACCACCAAAAGGGCTCGATGGCACGTTACCATTAAGACTGTGAGATAGGGGGGTGGCATCGGAAAAGGGCTTGCTGTCTAATTTTGCGCTGAACAAACGACTTTGCGTACCATCTAACCAATGATCCCAGTGACGGACAAAGATCTTGTCATACAGCTTGCCTTCCTGTTTGCTACTGCTCGCTGCTTTAGATTTTTCTTTGCTGCACTTTAAAGTGTCACACTCAGGATAAACTGACGCGCTAAAAACAATTCGGTCTCCTGTTGGTGACAACTTATAAGTACCGATACTGACAGGCACATCAGAAACTTGCTCAATAGACTCCGATTCTACCGCGTACCGCCACAGCTGGTTGCTGCCACTGCGACTTGATAAGAAATAAAGGTAGTTGCCATCCGCCGACCACTTAGGGCTAGTATCAGCCGCAGGGTCGGTTGTTATCTGTTTAGGGTTACTCTTTTCACCAACCAAGCTGGTTAAATAAATATCAAAAGTACCTTTATCAGCTTCGAGATCAGTAGTGCGGAGCATGTAGGCCACAGTGCTTCCATCAGGTGAAAGAGCAGGGGAGGCTACACGCTTCATGCTCACCATATCTTCAGCCGTAAAAGGCTTTGATGCCATAGCTTCACCAGCGTTTAAAGCCAGTAAGCCAAATACCAAGAATAAATGTTTCATAACAGACTTAAACTTTTGTTAGTGTTAGGTGGCCAAAACTATACTGAGCTTTTCGAGCTAAGTCGATAATTTGCATCAAAATACAGTTGACAGTAATAAGCCCCGTGCTAAAATGCGCGCCATTGTTTTGGGGCTATAGCTCAGCTGGGAGAGCGCTACACTGGCAGTGTAGAGGTCAGCGGTTCGATCCCGCTTAGCTCCACCAAATTTAATTGACTGCTTTGTTAAAAGAATCGTCGCTTACTGGGGTAAGCTTCCTCATCTTTTGCCTCGCATTCAAATAAATTGATATTTTGAAAAGTTTTGTGTCCCGTTCGTCTAGAGGCCTAGGACACCGCCCTTTCACGGCGGTAACAGGGGTTCGACTCCCCTACGGGATGCCATATAAATAAAACCCAGCCCTTGTGGCTGGGTTTTTTTATATC
>JAPHRL010000014.1 GCA_026195755.1 Kangiella sp.
CAGCTGGCAATAGCTTGCAGTGCCAAGGTTGTTTTACCAGAAGATTCAGGACCATAAATCTCAACCACACGGCCTTTCGGCAAGCCGCCAATGCCCAACGCAATATCAAGCCCTAATGAACCGGTCGAAATTGTTCCAATACCTCGAGCTGCGCTGTTGTCACCCAAGCGCATAATTGAGCCTTTACCGAATTGGCGCTCAATCTGTGTTAAAGCCGCACCAAGAGCTTTCTTTTTGTTGTCATCCATCTTACGGATACCTACCTAATCGTTTTAAAAAGTTAAAATTCGCTTCAAAAATAAAGCCCCGATTATTCCACAATCACACTCGAAAAGTAACCTGTGATCGCTGACAACCCTTAGAGAAATTGTCATTCGCATACTAGAGCTATTTCCTACTTAACCAGCCTACTAGCATACTGCCTAATACGTCATTTAATGTCGCAGAGCGAATCTCTGCACGAGAACCTGATAATTGCAGTAATCGCGAGTGGCTAGCCTTGCCATCAAACAAGCCTATCCAGACTGTGCCGACTGGCTTCTCTGGCGTACCACCATCCGGCCCGGCTATGCCACTGACAGAAACGGCAATATGGTTTTCGCTGCCTGACGCTATATATGCGCCACGCGCCATAGCCTCAACAACCTGCTGCGACACGGCGCCATATTTATCAATAATATGAGCAGGCACACCGAGCATGTCCTGCTTGGACTGGTTGGAATAGGTAACAAAGCCACGATCAAACCAGTTTGAGCTGCCCGCCTGTTCAGTGCAGGTGGCAGCGATCAGTCCGCCGGTGCAAGACTCGGCTGTGACCAACAAAAGGTTTTTCTCAATCAGTAAGTTAGCGACTCTTTTTACCAGTTCACTTGAATGTTCAGTCATAGGCTTTTTATCATTTTGAGGCAAGCTTGGCCTACCTCTTTATCGTCAGATCCGTTAAGCTATGCGAAAGTTTATATCCTACAAGTTTTCAATAACAATAGACATAATTTATGGGCATTACAGAACAAGAAACTTCCCCAAAACATCTCGACCAACACACGCCCATGATGCGCCAATACTGGCAGCTCAAACAGGATCATATGGATTACCTGCTGTTTTATCGGATGGGTGATTTTTATGAGCTGTTTTACGACGATGCCAAACGCGCTGCTGAATTACTCGATATTACTCTGACCAAACGCGGTAGCTCCGCCGGTGAGCCGATTCCCATGGCGGGCGTGCCCTTTCATGCGGTGGATTCTTATCTGGCGCGCATTGTTAAGCTCGGCGAGTCAGTGGCTATCTGCGAACAGATTGGCGATCCAGCCACCAGCAAAGGGCCGGTGGAGCGCAAGGTTGTTCGTATCGTAACGCCCGGAACCTTGTATGACGAAAACCTGCTCGATGCCCTTTCAGATAAGTTGTTAGCCGCGGCTTACAAAAAGCGCAATCATTACGGACTGGCCTGTCTGGATATGGCCAGCGGTCGTTTCTGGTTATCAGAGTTTGAGAATAAAAATGCCTTTCAGGCAGAGCTGTTTCGAATCAAGCCGGCTGAATTAATTCTGGCCGATAATCAACAAGAACTAACTCAAGGTTTAACCACAGCCGTAAAATGGCAACCCGACTGGGCCTTTGATTTCGAGCAAAACCGCGACAAACTATTGAGCCACTTTGCAGTGCAGAGTCTGGCCTCTTTTGGTTGCGATGATTATGAATTAGCAATCAGTGCTGCGGGTGCCGTTCTGGACTACGCCAAGGCGACTCAGCTAAACAACCTGCCGCATATTCGCTTATTGCAGAAGCTGGAACACAGCGACCAGCTGGTGCTGGATCCGGCAACCCGTCGAAATCTCGAGCTGACCGAGAATATTCAAGGCGGCCACAGCAATACGCTGTTTGAGGTCATGAATTCGACGCAAACCGTGATGGGCGCGCGTTTGCTGAAACGCTGGCTGCACACCCCGCTTCGCAATCATGACAATGTGCAAAAGCGTTTAGACAGCGTGGCTAACCTGACCCATGACCATGCCTTTGTTTCTATCCAGCCGATTCTGTCTGAAATCGCTGATATCGAGCGTATTGTCACCCGCATTGCTTTAGCCAGCGCCAATCCGCGCGACTTAAAGCGTTTGCAACAAGGTTTAACTCAAGCCACCTTGCTGCTCGAAGCATTCAGTCAACTCAACATCTCCTTGGATCAGGCACAAAACATTGAGCCTTTGCCCAATATTCAGCAGCTTCTGGAACGTGCTTTAGTCGAGCAACCGCCAATGGTTATTCGCGACGGCGGCGTGATCGCCGAAGGCTTTAATACTGAACTTGATGAACTGCGCTCGCTGGCTGATGACGCCAATGAGTTCATGCTGTCGCTGGAACGACGCGAAAAAGAAGAGTCTGGCATCAACACCTTAAAAGTCGGTTACAACAAGGTGCATGGTTTTTATATCGAAATCTCGCGCGCGCAGAGTCATCAGGCTCCGGCGCACTATATTCGCCGCCAGACATTGAAGAATGCCGAGCGATTTATAACGCCTGAGCTTAAAGAATACGAAGAGAAAGTCTTAACCAGCAAGACCCGCGCCTTAGCTCTAGAGAAACGTCTTTATGATGAGCTTATTCAGGAGCTACAAAAGCATGTGGCTGATATTCAATCGACTGCCAGCGCCATTGCGGAGATTGATGTACTGGCCTGTTTTGCCGAGCGTGCGACTAACCTTGGTTTTAATCGCCCGACACTGACTGACAATGAAGGCATAGAAATCAAACAGGGACGCCATCCGGTGGTAGAGTTTCACAGCAAAGAGCCCTTTATTCCGAATGACCTGAGCATTAATAATCAGGAACGCTCACTGATTATTACCGGCCCCAACATGGGCGGTAAATCCACCTACATGCGTCAAACAGCGCTGATTACCTTACTGGCTTATGTCGGTTCTTACGTTCCGGCGGAAAACGCTGAAATAGGACCGATTGATCGCATCTTTACCCGTATCGGTGCATCTGACGATTTAGCCAGCGGTCGCTCAACCTTTATGGTGGAAATGTCCGAAACCGCCAATATCTTGAATAATGCCACCAGTAACAGTTTAATCCTGCTCGACGAAATTGGCCGTGGCACCAGTACTTTTGATGGCCTGGCTTTGGCTTCGGCAACTATTCAATATATCCATGAAAAGTTGCAGTCCTACACCCTCTTCGCCACCCACTACTTTGAGCTGACGCAACAGGCGGAACAATGGGATGCGATGGTTAATCTGCATTTCTCAGCGACCGAACACAAAGACGCTGGTCAGGAAAAGCTCATCTTCTCACATCAGATTCAGCCTGGCCCAGCCAACCAAAGTTACGGCATTCAAGTGGCACAATTAGCCGGGTTGCCTAGAACCGTGATTCAGCAAGCTCGCCTTCTGCTCCAGCATTTTGAGCAGCATGGTACTCATGAGAGCGAATTACCTAAGATTGAATTGGAACTCATAGAAACAGTGCAATCTAATCCAGAACTAGAAGCGATGGCGGAGCTTGTGAACTCTGCCAACCTCGATGAGATGACGCCCCGCGAGGCGCTAGAACTATTGTATAAGCTGAAAGAATCGCTACAATAACGGGCAGTTAGCTTGCCGTAGAAAATAGCTAGGAGAAATTAATGGCATTCGTCGTAACTGATAACTGTATTCAATGTAAATATACCGACTGCGTAGAAGTCTGCCCGGTAGACTGTTTCTACGAAGGACCAAACTTCCTGGTCATTAATCCAGACGAATGTATTGATTGTGCTTTGTGTGAGCCAGAATGCCCCGCCGAAGCTATCTTTGAAGAAGATGATATTCCAGCAGGCATGGAACACTTTATCGAACTCAACGCCGAATTATCAGAAGAATGGCCCAACATCACCGAAAAGAAAGATCCGCTACCGGATGCAGAAGAATGGGATGGCAAGCCGAATAAATTGGAACAACTGGAAAAATAAATAGAAGCCCTCGAATGAGGGCTTTTTTGTGTCAGCTCAGTGTAGTACCTGTTCAATAGAGCTTGGGGAAATCTTGACCTTTCAACACACCATCAAAAGTCACTGGATTATGAAATACATCCTGTATTTCACCAAAGGCCAGCTCTGCTGTTCAAAATCATTCCCTATGATTTTGTCCGCGGTAAGCGACCGAAGGAAGTGCCCTTGGTACCCCGGGATGACGATGATTCACTTTAATTAAAACACTATTGTTACAGGCTAGCACCAAGATCCCCCTTAGATTGAGCTGAATAGAAGCCAAGTCATAGCAATTCAAATCGTGGATGATTTGAATAGTAAAATTCGGGCCAGGGATGGAACGTATTTTACGGTGCGTTAAGTGGCTTGGCGGATATGAAGGAAGTTTCGCTGGGGAACCTCAATCTCGGGGCGCGCTTCTTTTTGCCTTCTTTTTCTTACGCGAATAAGAAAAAGAAGGTCGCTGAGTAGCGAAAACTTAGTATAAAGATGCTGATAAAAAAATTAGGGCAGACACACAGGTCTGCCCCTACCTATTTATGACAGTGTGTCATTCCGATAAACTACAGCTCGAAATCCACTGACTTGGTAAAAGGTTTTACCCCAATTTCTTCGTAGATTTCATCGGGTTTATAGAGGTTTTGACCTTTGATGACCAAGGCAACTTTGCGGATGTCGTTCATGTCTTCCAGTGGGTTGCCGTCAACGAAGACCAGATCTGCTTGTTTTCCTTCTGTAATTGAGCCGACATTGTCTTCATTGCCGACTACTTCGGCTGAGGTAATGGTTGCTAGCTTGAGTACATCGGCGTTGGAGATTCCGCCTTGCGAGTAGAGAATCAGTTCTCGATGCAGCGTGAAGCCTGCAATACTGTCGGTGCCTGGTACTACAGTGACACCTGAGTCATGCAACTTTTTGACCATGGCGACCATGGCATCAGCTGATTGGTTGTAAGCGTCGCGCTCTTCTGGCTTGATGTCCATCCAGGCTTTTTTGAAGCCTCTGGCAACGGTAACCGGAAGGTGGTTATAAATAGCTGCGTTTTCAGGATCGACTTTACCAGCCTCACCCAATAATAGGCTTCTGAAAACCGAAACAGTCGGGTCAATTACCGTACCCTTTTCTTTCAGCAACGCCATGAAGTCGTTAACTTCTTTGCTGTTTAAATCCAGCTCATGAGCTTTTTCGCCGGGAATGGTAAAACGAAGACGCTGACGAGTATCGATATTTTTGCCAAGGAAGTTCAGGAAAATCATATTGATGTGCTGAATTTCATCGAACCCAACATTGACAGCTTCTTCAGCGGTCATAAAGGCAGGAATATGGCCGCTCAAGCGCATACCTTTACTGTGGATATGCTTGGCTAGCGGCTCTATCCACGCTGGTTCCATGGAGCTGTAGGTTTTAATTTGTGGGTAACCATTCTCTGCGTACCAGTCGACAGCAGCCATAGCGCTTTCCAATGAGTCGACCGTTTTGCCCATTTTCATGGCATATGGGCTTTCTCTATCCATAAAGCCTGAGCGATACACATCGCTGCCCAAGATTTCATTGGCTTCGCTCATTCGTTCAATGTCGACGATATTATCGTGGGTATTACCCATATCGCGTACATTGGTGACACCGGCGGGCATGTTGAGCAGGCCATCACTTTTACTTAAATGACCGTGCATATCCCAAAGGCCAGGAATCAAAGTTTTGCCACTGGCATCAACTTCTGTGTAGTCGCCTTCTGATATTTCAGATCCTATTTTTGTGATGCGACCATCTTCGACTAATATTGATTGGCCTTCGACGAGCTTGCCAGTAATGACATCCACATAATTGGCGTTAGTCACGAGAATTGGCTTTTCTGAGGTGTGAATGAGCTTGTCTGCTAAATCTTTAAGATATTGGTTATCCGCTTCTTTCTGAATGTCCTGAAGTTGCTCAAGGTGTTCACGGCCCCATCCTTCTGGAATAACACCGAACCAGCCACCGCCATCAGTGGCGAAGAAATTAAAATCATCGTCATACCAGGCAAAATCTGGAGAGAAGCCAAAGCCAGTAATACCGATAAGGTGAACCGTTTTCTTTTCCTTGCCATTATCCAGTGTCACAGAATCAAGCTTGATCATGCCTGCCTGGCCGCTTGGCAATAAAGCGACTTTGCCATTTTCTGAGTTACTGATGGCTTTCAATAGTGCACTGTTAGCAACTCCTGTACCATCCATCGCGACATAAAACTTTTTGCCTTCGACTTTTTCTTCGCCCTGTTCATTAGTACTTTGCCATTGGGCAATGCTGCCTTTCTGACTGAAAGACTCATCAATTGGGGCGCCAAAGGCGGAAATACCTTTGACCGTCTGACTGGTAATATATCCCTGCTCGTCAACGGTTATCACTTCTTCAATTTTTATCTGTCGGTTGTTCCAACCAAGCTCCATATCACTGCTATAAACATTTCCCGATTGCTGCACAGATAAAGAGCCAGCCTGATCTTCTTTGTTGTAGATGTTGTATTTAGTTAACTGTGTGACTGGCGCTTGCTGAGTGTCCTGTAGCTGAACTGAATTTACAGCCTGACTTACTTGCGCGGCATTATTGGATGCTTGCTCATCTTTTTTATCATCGCAGGCAAGAAGTTGACTCACTAGCAATGCAATACCGGCTACTTTGAAGATTGCCTTGGTGTTCATGATTATTATTCCCCATTGAATTTATTGTGTTCTAAGAGCTTATAGAGGTGTCGAATCAGTGTCTACATGGGGGTAGTGAGAAAATGTAAAAAGTTATGCATAAAAAAGCCCCAAACAGCATAAAGGCTATTCGGGGCTGGGGGCTTATGAAAAAGGATTATGAAGAGTCGAATTACGGAATCAGTTGATAATTCTCATACTGCGTGAAAGCACTCACAAAAGAGTCTTCCTTGGCTTCGATTTGTTTAACCAGGTCACACAAAGCATCCGCTTTTTCTTCAATAAGCTTCGCTTTGGCCTCGTATTTGGTTTCCATTTCCTGACCAAACTTTTCCATGCGTTGTTCAAAAGCTTTAACTTTTTCTTCATTACCGCTCATAGCAGCGGCGATCATGGAAGGTATATTGACTTCAACAAACTCGGTGACGCTCTCTTCCATTAAAGCTTCGAACTCTTTTTCAAACTCAGCACCATCCAGATATTCAGCGATAGCTTCGGGACGTAAATGTGAGTCACTGATGTGCTGCTTTAACTCAGCGGCGATGGTATCGACGCGAGCAATGATCTCATCGGCTTTTGCTGGGTTGTGCTCCAATAGAACACCTGTCACATCGCGTACTGCCTCCAATGCCAATAATGAAGCATCTTCTGCAATATCACTTGCCGCTGGCAGTAGTTCGCGAATCTGCTGGGCATATTCGTGCAACAATTGAGTTTGTTTTGCTGACAAGCTTTGTGTCTTACCATCAAGCGACAGCGAGTTACTGTCTTTAATGACCACGGACTGCTGCTTATCTTTGGTAAAAACAATCTCATTACCATTTAAACTAACGTCATAAGCCATATCCACATCACATGTCTGGCTTTTTGCATTTGCTACACCCGCACCTGTCGCCATCATGACCGCAATGGCTAACGTTTTTATTGTATTGTTCATAGAATTTCCTCCGTTATTAGCAGCCTTATGTATGACTGCCCTTTTAAGATGCGCTTTATCCGTAAAAAGGTTTAGTCTTTGTTTGTGTAAATCAGGCACTTTGCGTAACAAAGTATTGCAGATTCGGGGAATGGAAATGTTTTGCAAAAAACACTGCAACACTATGCAGGAAAATGATACTGAAGCGCTGTTCTGGAGAGTTAAGGCGATAAGGCTAATACTTTAGCCTTATCTAATTAAGAAAGTATATTATACGCCCATATTGCTCAAGCTGTTAGAAATTCGGCGAATAACGCTTGAGAATGAGGGGTACTCCTGCTCAAATTCAACCAGGCGATTTTTAAAACGCTCTAATAGAAACTCTTCAGGGTCTTCACGACTATCTTGCAAGAAAAGTTTGGATTCGATAACAAACTCTAGCTTGGCTAAAACAGCCTCTTCTTTATCTGACAGCTGATTATCAGTATCCAAAGCATCTATCAATTTCTCTGATAATATTAAGATATCGCTCTGGTTTGGGGTGGAATCAGGCATAATCGCTCCTTTTGAAACATTCTTTTACTGATTGTAAGTCAAAGATACACAAAACCCATTGGTCTTATTAGTCGTATCCCTTATAATTTGCCACGGTATTACAACAAAGAGAAGGATACACATGAAAAAACTATTAATTATACTCGTAATTGCAGTTGCAGTTGCAGCGGGAATCTACTTCTACAAAGGCGGCGTTGCTACTGTAGCAGCCAAGGATAATAATGTTCTTGCTTATGTTCCAGCCGACACCGTTTTATTTACAGGTAGTGTAACACCAATTAGTTTCGAAGAAGCTATGGCGATGAGTCATAAGCTTGGTCTTGACCCATCAACGTTTGTTGATATGCAAGACGATAGCTTCGAACTTGGTCCTGACTCACCTGAAGCAGCTCGTATCGGACTTGGTCTTTACGCAAAATATATGAAATCTTTTGCTGACAAGACTACAGTTCAAACTTTAGGCATTACTGAGGCTCCAAATGCAGCTTTCTATACAGTTGGCGCTTTACCAGTTATGCGTATTGAGTTGGATGGTAGCGATACTTTTGCCAAGTTAATCGAGCAAATCGAAACTGAGCAAGGTATAACCGCTGATGTTAAAAACATGGATGGCGTTGAGTTCCGTGAATACGCGTTCTCAAATGACGCTTCAGTTCCTTATTCATTAGTGATCAGTTCACACGATAACCAAGCGGTTATGACTGTGAATACGCCACTAACTGATGATAAAGACATCAAAGCAGCCTTAAGCAAGCCAGAAAAAAGCATCGCTGACACTGGTCGCTTGACTGACATGATGGCTAAAAATGACTACCTTGGTCATTCTTTGTTCTTCATCGACAACTTGGCAATCATGAAAGGCGTAACTAACCCGAAAGCAAACAGCTTTGGCGTTATGTTAGACGAGTTGCTAGTAGTTAATGGCGCTCAGGGTGCTTTGGCAGATATGCAAACTCCTGCCTGTGCTTCTGAGTTCACGGCGCTAACAGCCAACTGGCCTACTATGTCAGGCGGTTACACTGAATTCAGTGCGAGCGAAGCAAGTTATAAGTTCATGCTTGAAGGTGATAACGCCGACTTGCTTAAGAGTTTACAAAACTTGCGTGGTCACTTGTCAGAAAACTTGAACAATGATGACTACGTCATGAGCTTCGGCATGGGTTTTGATATGGACCAGATGGTTCCTGTGATTACTGATGTATGGCAGCGTTTGACGGAAACTCCTTATGAGTGCCCTCCTTTAGCGGAAATGCAAGCTGGCTTAAAGCAGCAAAACCCAATGATGCTAGGCATGATGACTGGTATGGTTGCAGGTATCAAAGGTATCGGTTTCGGTATCGTTGAAATGGATATGGCTGGTTTAGAGCAAGCTTCATCTAACCCAATGGCTGTAGCTGACAGCATGCAAATGATTGTCACTGTAAGCGCACAAAAACCAAAAGACTTATTGATGACTTTGAGTTCATTTGCTCCGCAATTTGCACAAATGGAACTTAAAGATGGTGGTGATGCAGTATCGTTGCAAGACCAAATGGGCATGCCAGCAAGTATTGCACTTCGTGGCCATGACTTAGTTATGTTGGTTGGTGCTGATGCTCTATCTCAACTTCCAAGCATTAAGTCAAACGACGATCTTTCAAGCAATGGCCTATTCAGCATGAGCATGAATTTTGGTAAATACATGGAGCTTATCTCTTCTGTGATGAACGACATGGATGCCAATTCAGAAATGGCTCAAGACCAGAAAGCCATGTTTGATAAGCTTAAAGAAGTAGACGGTACTATCAAAGGCACACTTGATATTACTGACGAAGGTGTCGTTTCTGAGACCAGCTTCAAAGCTAAATAATCTAGTCTTCATATATTAGATTCAATCAAGCCCGGTTCGCCGGGCTTTTTTGTGCCATCCATTCACTCCCCCCAATCCCTTCCATACATGTCGCTTCAATTGGTTAACTGCTCATTATTTGATCTACGTCATCTATTCAATTACTAGATGAGACTATTCTAATATAAATTGATATCTCGTCTAATACGCTTTGACGGGGATCTGAAAAGGAGTCTGCAATGAAAAAGATTATCGTATTAGGAGCAGGTATTGGTGGCATCCCAATGGCTTACGAATTAAGGGATGAACTCAAAGATGTTGCGGAAATAACCGTGGTCAGCGACCTTCCATATTTTGAATTTACACCGTCCAATCCTTGGGTGGCGGTTAATTGGCGGAAGAAAGAACAAATCCGAGTGGATTTGGCGGAAGTCTTCGGCAAAGGAAAGATAAACTTTATTCATAGCGCTGCCAAAAAGGTGAAACCTGAAAGTAATCAGGTTGAATTGGACAATGGCGATACGCTTGATTATGACTATCTAGTTATTGCTACAGGTCCTGCACTGGCGTTTGATGACATCAAAGGTTTAGGCCCAGAACATTTCACTCATTCGATCTGTAAGACCGACCATGCAGACAGTACGCGCGAACATTGGGACAAGTTTGTTGAAAACCCAGGTCCGATAGTCGTTGGTGCTGTGCAGGGTGCATCCTGTTTTGGCCCTGCCTACGAATATGCACTTATACTGGATACTGATTTGCGTAAACGCAAAATCCGCGACCAGGTGCCGATTACTTTCGTCACTTCAGAGCCCTATATTGGACATTTAGGGCTGGATGGAGTTGGCGATACAAAAAGTTTATTAGAATCAAAGTTACGTGATGCCAATATTAACTGGATCACCAATGCAACAGTTGATGAAGTCACTCAGGATGAAATCCACGTCACTGAACATTTCCGCGATGGACAGACCATCAAGCATGACCCGATAAAGTTTAAGCATTCAATGCTACTACCCTCTTTTCGTGGGATCGATGCAGTGTTTGGCATTGAAGGTCTAACCAATCCGAAAGGTTTTATCCTGACCGACAAATATCAACGTAACCCAACCTTCACCAATGTCTTTGCGGTTGGCGTCTGTGTCGCCATCCCACCAATAGGCAAAACACCGGTACCGGTTGGCGTACCAAAAACAGGTTATATGATTGAGTCCATGGTTACCGCAACCGTTCACAACATCAAAGCACTGATTGAAAGTAGAGAGCCCGATACCGAACCAAGCTTAAATGCCATGTGCCTGGCAGACTTTGGTGATGGTGGTGTGGCATTTATCGCCAAGCCACAAATACCGCCTCGTAACTTGAATTGGTCTGGTAGCGGTAAGTGGGTGCATTACGCTAAGGTAGTATTTGAGAAATACTTCTTGCACAAAGTACGGCGCGGGACTTCCGAGCCGTTCTGGGAAAAATTTATTATGGATATGATTGGTGTGAAGAAATTGAAGAAGAAATAACTAAAACTTTGTTGGGTTACGAGGCCTTGCCTCTAACCCAACCTATAAGAAAAGCGATGCTGATTTGACGGCGCACTTCGCAACTCATACAGAGGAAAATATAGGATGGGTTATACCCAATGGGGCAGACCCGGCAATAACCGTAACCCATCATAAATCTAACAGATAAAGACCAGTTAAAAATAACTAAGCCGCTTTAATCTGTTTGGCCTTCAATGCCTGTGCAAGATCACCAATGATGTCATCTATATGCTCAAGTCCGACAGAGATACGGATTAATGTTTCGCTGATACCTGCAGCAGCTCGCTCTTCTGGTGTATAAGGCGAATGCGTCATTGAGGCCGGATGTTGAATCAAGGTTTCTGCATCACCAAGACTCACCGCAATACGACACATATTCAGGCTATTCATAAAGCGAACGGCATCATCAAATCCACCCTTCACTTCAAAAGCAATCACACCACCGGCGCGTTTCATTTGCTTGCCAATCAGGTGATGAGCCGGATGACTTTTAAGGCCAGGATAATACACCTGTTCAATCTGCTCGTTGGCTTCTAAAAAGTCAGCGACTTTTTCAGCATTGTCACAATGACGCTCGACACGCACCGAAAGTGTTTTCAGGCCACGTAGAATTAGCCAGGCGTCATTAGGACTCATGACTGCGCCCATATCTTTCAGCGTTGTCATTTTAATATTTTCAATCTGCTCTGCACTGCCACAGGTAATACCGGCCACCACATCACCATGACCATTCAAGTACTTGGTCGCACTATGAATGATCAAGTCCATACCAAAATCACTGGGTTGCTGTAACACTGGCGACATAAAAGTATTATCAAGAATGGTTAATAAGTCGTGTCTTTTTGCGATATCAGAAATCGCCTGCATGTCAGCACAAACCAGGTTCGGGTTGATAGGCGTTTCAAAATAAATCAGCTTGGTGTTTTCTTTGATGGCTGCTTCAACTTCGATAGGCTTTGTAATATCAACGAAGGTTGCTTCAATGCCTAAGTCTTTAAACTTATGATTGATTAGGGCGAACGTGCAACCGTACAAAGCAGCAGACGCGACCAGATGATCACCGGCTTTTAAGTTTGCCAACAAGGTTGCTGAAACAGCACCCATGCCAGAACCAAAAGCAGCCGCTTCTTCGGTGTTTTCCAAAGCCGCCATTTTCTGCTCTAATTCGCGTACTGTTGGATTTCCCAATCGGCTGTAGATATAACCCTGCTCTTCGCCCGCAAAGCGGCTTGCGCCCTGCTCGACGTTATCAAAGACAAAGGTTGATGTCTGGTGAATAGGTGTTGATAGTGATCCAAAACTGGGATCGCCGATGCGACCTGAATGGATAGCTTTGGTTTCTATATTAATAAACTTACCTGAACTCATACGACTCTCGCTGTTGATTCTCGCCAAAATTAATCATCAAGAATATTGATAGCCGTCGTGGCCTTCACCTCCTTCAATACCAGCGTGGTATGAACCTTGGCGACTCCCTCCAGTGGAATCATCTTCTTTGATATAAAATGCTCTAAAGACTGAGTGTTTTTAACCGCCACTTTAAGCACATAATCATATTCGCCAGTGACGTTGTGGCACTCTAAAACTTCTGGCCAGGACGTCACCTTGTCTAAAATATTCTGAATCTGTTCAAATCGATGTAACTGCAAACTAAATTCAACAAAACACAAATTGTCGTAACCAATTTTTTGCCTATCAACCAAAGCAACGTATCGGGCAATGACGCCCTTTTGCTCCAAGCGCTTAACCCGTGCATGAACAGCTGGGGGCGAAAGGTTTACCTGTTTGGCAAGCTCGGCATTGGTCAGGCGACCATCGTTTTGCAGTATCTGCAGAATCTTCTGATCAACAGAATCCAGCTCTATTTCGTGTGAATATGTTAGCATTTTGACTAGCCCCAAATGAATGATATTCGGCATACTACCAGAAATGACGAACATTTATAATTTATTGTGGCTTATACAGATATATTATTCGAAAAGAAAACTTGTAACCAAAGAGAATATGAAGAATCTTCCGTCAAAATCTTCTGGTCAGACAAGAAACAGGCTACACTGGAACTATCAACTCAAAAAAACTAATAACAATGAAGCAGTTAGTCATCTTACTTCACGGCATGGGCCGCACCCGCTTTTCCATGCGATCTTTAGAGAAATACTTTAAGAATCAGGGCTATCAAGTCCTCAATGAATCCTATGATTCACGGACAAAGCCGATCGAAATCATTGCTGAAGAACACATTGAGAAGCTTCTGCATTCTGTCAATATCAATGACTTTGAAGCGGTTCACTTCGTCACCCACTCACTAGGCGGCATCATGCTGCGGTACTACTTAAGTCATCATGAAATTAACCAGCTTGGTCGTATCGTGATGATCGCCCCGCCCAACCAGGGCAGCGAAGTGGCAGAACTCTACCGGGGTAAGCTGTGGTACAAGCTAGCCACCGGCAAACCCGGACAGCAACTGTATATCAACAACAACCCACTGCTAGAGCAGCTAAAATCAGTTCCAGCAGATGTCGGAATCATGATCGGCACGCGATCCTCCGATCCCTGGTTTAATCACGCCTTTGCCGGGCCACACGACGGCAAAGTCTCAGTCCAAAGCGCCCACCTTCCTGAAATGAAAGACTTCATCACAGTCAACCACGGCCACACCTTCATCATGAACAACAAAAAAGTACAGCAAAACATCGAACACTTTTTACAGCATGGTGTTTTTGATCATTAGCTTCCAAATAGATATAACCAAGACAAGATTAAATTAGTTTAAATGTTTTTTAATTTTTAGTACTTTGCGGCAATTAGCACCAAATACCCCATTAAAAGTTAGCCTCAATGTTCAAAATCATAGTGTAAATTGGGCAGGACAGCCCAATTTAGCAAATTCGAAACATGGAGGTTTCGTTTTGCGGCACGTTAAGTGATTTTTAATATTGAGGGTAGCGCGAAGCGCCTAACTTTTAGGGCGAGTTTTTTGGTTCGTTTTTTGCTCGTCCAAAAAATGAACATTAAAAATAACCAACTATAAATCAAACTAAATTGGTTCGGATTAATTCCAACCCATCCCCTACAAAGATAAATAATTAAAAAAGCCCGCAAACTGCGGGCTTTTTATTTATCCAATTCCGATATTAACTCTCACTATCAGAACCGTTTTCCAATTTCTCTTCATGCTTTAGGTCATACGGAGGAGGATTACCGCCCTTACCTTTAAGGTAGTGTTCCATCCAACGCATTAAGCGCATAGAGTAATCAAGTTGCGCTGCAGCTTTACGGTTACCATGGCCTTCACCAGGATAAAGAACCAAACGCACAGGCGCATTGCCTAGGGTCTTAAGGTAACGATACATTTCCATCGACTGAGATGGATGTACGCGAGTATCCGCTTCACCATGCATAATCAACAAAGGCGTTTTACCCTTTGGCGCATGATAAATCGGGCTGGTTTCTAGCATCCACTGATAGTCATCCCAAGGCCAGGCACGAGCATGAACGGCCTGCATTTCGTTTGGAATATCTGTAGTACCAAATTTAGAAAGCTGGTTTGAAATACCAACAAACATTACGCCTGCTGCATAGTGTTCTGATAGCGCTGTCGCAGACCATGCAGTCGCGTAACCGCCATAAGAACCACCAGTAATACCGACTTTATCGGTATCAACCATACCGTCTTTTACTAGCGCCAATTTACCATCAAGAATATCGGTAAACTCAGGGTCAGCATAAGCATGTTGGTCTAAGCGAGCGAACTCATCGCCACGACCTGTGCTACCGCGGTA
>JAPHRL010000211.1 GCA_026195755.1 Kangiella sp.
AAGTCTGCTATTGTTTGTAACTTAACGACACAAATTCCCCATCAAAACTGTGCTTATGAGCGCTTCACAAAAGATGGGCCACTAGCCTTATTGCCCTTAACCCATAACCGCATGGCGCTGGTCTGGTCAAAGCCGACAAAACAAGCTGAAGCAATGCTTGAACTTGATGAATCTACATTTTGTCACCGGCTAGAAGAAACCTTTGGTGCCCGTCTCGGCAGGATTACCAAGGTCGGCGTCAGAAAAACGTTTCCTCTGATACAACTCAAAGCAGAAACCCTTTTTCGAGGGCGCTGCGTTTTAATTGGTAATGCAGCCCAATCTCTTCACCCCATTGCAGGACAGGGTTTTAATCTTGGTCTGCGCGATGTGGCTGAGCTAACGCAGGTGCTAGCCAGCGTAAAACAAAGTTGTAGAAGTGATCATAAAGCATTGATGTGGCAGATAGGTTCGCACCAGGTACTCAGACAATATCAGCGAACAAGACAAGCTGACCGAGAACAAACCTTATGGGTAACAGAATCTTTGGCACGCCTGTTTAGCAACCAGTGGTTACCACTTTCGGTGAGCCGAAATTTGTTATTAAAAGCGATGGATATCACACCGGTAGCTAAAAACGTGTTTGCCAATCAGGCTATGGGTTTTGGATTTAATAACAGTCAAATGGCGAGTCATGAAGAATAAAATTATTATATTACTGATGTTTGCTTTGGTTGTAGTGCTGGCTGTAGTTGCTTGGCAGAGTTTTATCTCGATCGATCAAGATAGAAGCGAAGAAAGTGGCAACGACGAGCTCATTATAGAGAATGCAGAAAAGCACAGCATTAAACCTGAACTAGACATAAAAGAGACTGAATATGTGCCATCAAAGGATTCGGCAACAATAGATAGTAGCGATGATACAAAACATGATATCCAAGATAAGGAGCGGGATGACGAGGGGCTTGATCCAAAACTGTGTGGGCTAGTGGAAACCTATGATGATTGGCAGAAAACTTCAACGGGTTATACGTCGCAAAAATTAATTGATGAAATTAGGAGCTGGGGTGATAAGCGAGGCTATTTTGAAATGGAATACAATGGTAGCCAGATGCAAATCAAAAAAACGTCGGATTACGACTATTACGAAACTCAAGACTTACAGCAAATGGCGGACGCGGGTGATTCGATTGCTAATGTTAAAATGGCCTACCGATTGTTTTTGCAGGGTGATGAAGCTGCGTTAGAAGAGGCGCAGCCTTATTGCGAGCGTGCAATTATTGATGGCTATTCGGCAATGCATGGCTGCGTTATTACTTATCTAAATAATTTGCTGGCCCATCATGAAAATCAGGAAGATCCGGACTTGGAACGGATTAAAGAATTAGAGCTTGAGTCTCTCGCCTGGAAAGAGATGTATAAGTTAAGAAATGATCCTTTAGGCGAAATAATGTTTGATAGTTCAATGTCGACAGTAGAAGGGGTTGAGGTTACTGACGAAGAGATTGAACAAAGAGCTGATGCCTTGTATCGGGATTTGGCTAAGAAGCGAATTAATTTAGGTTTAGGCCCATTTATTGATACCAAAGCTCCGGATGTGATTGTCTATGCAGTGAATCACGGGGTTAACGAAAAGGACATTGAAAGATGCTTCGAGAGTAACCGACCGGGAGAAGAGACCCAGTGATGAATGGTGAAATTAGAGTATTGAGTATTAAAGAAGCATATGAAAACACACTCAGTAAAATATAATTTTGCTTTAGTTGTTGTCGGGCTATTGCTCGGCTTGATGTCCAATTCTATTGCTGCAAAACATGCTGAGGTGAAAGTAGAGGCGGGACAAGAACTCTATCCCGATCTGTGTGAGAAAGTTGCTGGGTACGATGATTGGAGATTGGTTCGTGAGCAATGGGTTTCCGAAAGATACGATTTGGAACGCTTCAACTGGAGAGCGGCAAAGGGCTATCCAGTTAAAGATTCAAAGTTTTATGAAAGAACCGACTACGATCAATACTCTACGGAAACTCTGATGCGATTGGCACAGGATGGTGATAAGGCAGCTAATTTAGAGTTAGCACAGCGTAATTACTATTTCCGATCTGGGAGTCTAAGTAATGCCGAACCTTATTGTTATATGGCAGTAGTAGATGGTTTTAGCGGCATAACCAGTTGTATGATCAGTAGCTACGGTGAGAAAGTGGTTAAGCAGATGGCTAAAGATCAGGGCAAACAATCTGATCAGGAATTTAAACTGAGATTAGAACTGCTTGGCTGGATTGAATATAGCCTAGGTTTGGATGATCTTTTCGCTCAGCGATTTGCTGAAATTTTAAAACCAGGTTACCAACGTGATGATATTAGTCAGGCTATGATAAGCGAATCAGCTGCAGCTATTCGCAAAAAAATTTATAAAACACGCAGTCAGCGTAAACAATACAAAGAAACATTAACCGTAGATATTGAGCAAGAAATGCCAATACTGTGGCGCTACCTGGAACAAAATAAACTTGAAGAGCAGGCCATTAATAGCTGTTTACAAGAGAGTCAATATGCAAAGCAGTAACACAGACTTTGATCTCATTATTGTTGGTGGTGGCATGGTTGGGTTGGCTTTGGCCGCGCGACTGGCACGAACGCAACTTAAAATAGCCATCATAGATCCCAAGCCTGTGGTAATGAGCTGGGATAACAGTAAATTTGATCTTCGTGTTAGTGCGATAACGCGTGCCAGCCAGCAGTTACTGGATGAGATCGGCGCATGGGATTTTATTGAACAGGTTGAAAAAACGGCTTACCAAAGAATGTATGTGTGGGATGGTGAAGCCAGTCGTGGAAGCATTGAGTTTGATGCTAATCTGTTGGCTGAACCGAACCTGGGGCACATTATAGAAAATAGAGTATTACGTCGCAGTCTATTTCAAGCAATAAAACCTTATCGGAACGTGCAGTTTTTCGATCAACAAAAATGCGCCAAGGTGACCTATCAACCTGAGCAAGCGATCATTGAGCTTGCCGATGGAAAGAGCATATCTTCAAAACTGCTAGTCGCTGCTGATGGTGCCATGTCATGGCTGAGGAAAAACAGTGGTATCGAAATTAAGCAAAAACCTTATGGCCATAAAGCCATTGTTGCCACCATCAAAACTGAAAAGCCACATCAGGACACTGCCTGGCAGCGCTTTGACCATAATGGCCCATTAGCATTTTTACCATTAACCGATGAACATCATTGCTCAATCGTTTGGTCAGTCAAAAGTAACTATGCCGATCAATTGGTGGCGCTAGATGACAAAGAATTTTTGCAGCGACTCGAGCAGACATTTGAGTTCACACTTGGGCAGTGCCTGGAAACCAGTCAGCGAGTAGCATTCCCATTAATAGAGCGTACTGCCGAATGCTTGGTCAAAGACCGAATCGCATTAATTGGTGATGCAGCCCACACGATACATCCATTGGCAGGTCAAGGCGTTAACCTCGGCTTCAGCGATGTTGAAGAACTTGCGCAAACTATTGAGAAAAGCCATGGAAAACAACAAGACATTGGTCTGAAAAGAAATTTGCGACCTTACGAGCGAGCGCGCAAAGGTGAAATTTTTATGATGCAAAAAGCCATGCAGGGTTTTAAGCTAATGTTCGAACAGGAAACACCTGTTATTCAGATGATGAGAAGTTTTGGTCTAGCAACCACCAACAAACACCCAATCCTGAAACAGAAATTAATAAAACAGGCGATGGGATTATAAAAGGGAGTGTTTTATGAAGTTTATCTTACCATTCATTATGTTACTTATTTCTCAGGGACTTTTTGCAGCAGAGTTAAGCCCTGTAAAAGATGCAAAGGATCCAATTTCTAAGGTAAAAGAATCGCAGAGAGAAATGTTTATTGGAGAGTGGATGTCGGTTCAGAAGACAGAAAATGGACATATCACGAAAGCCATTACTAAGCGAGCTGCTGACGGCAATTATACGATCAGCTTTAAGCTTTATTCTGAAAAGGGTGCTCTGATCTTTAAACAGGAAGAGTTTGGTTTATGGGGAGTTTCGGGTGGAATATATTTTACAATATTCCAGGGTAAGCTCGAAGATAACAAGCCAGTCACCTCTGACCCAAACAATGATAATAACTATGACGCTTACAAAATTTTAAAAGCATCGAGGCAAGAACTGGTATACCAAAGCCTTTCTTCTGGCGATATATATACCTATAAGAAAGTAGAGAGCGATAACATCTGATGTATGTTGTTATTTTTAAAGCTAAAGTTCGTCAGTTTGATGAACAATACTCTGAGATGGCAGACCGCATGCGAGAACTGGCTTTAACAGAATTTGGCTGCCTCGAATTTAACGCCGTCACCGAAGGTGATCAGGAAATAGCGCTTTCCTACTGGCCTTCAGAAGAACATATCAAAGCCTGGAAGCAACACCCCGAACATCTAGCCGCACAACAACTCGGCAAACAACACTGGTATGAATCCTACTCAGTGGAAATAGCAGAAATTAAGCGTTCTTATTAGTTATGCAACTTCCTAGATTAATCTGCTGGCTGTCTATCGTTATGTTTTACTGTTAAGTATTGGGTAAAACCCCATTTGATTGAGCTGAGTAGTAGGCAAGACATAGCAATTCAAAACAGGACGTTTTGAATAGTAAAATTCGGGCAAGTGACCTAAGGGAATACCTTTAGGGAGATGGAACGTATTTTACGGTACCCAAGGGGGCAGACCCTGCGTTAAGTGGCTTGGCGGAGACGAAGGAAGTTGAGCGAAGCGAGGCCTCAATCACGGGGTGGTCTTCTTTTATGAAGTACATCCTTGTACTTCACCCTTCGGGCTAGCTTTGCTATTCAAAATCGATCCATACGATTTTGTGGTTACTTAGAGCAAGACAAATTTGTCGGGAACAAATTTGAACAGCAGAGCTAAGCGACGCTGGCTTCAGCGGAATACAGGGATGTATTCCGTAAAAGTAACTCGCTGAGAAGCGAAATACAAAAGCAGAATACGACCATAAAATCTTGATCCACATCATCCCCACACACCACAAACCTGAAATAATACAGTTCCCCTATTGCAATACTTAATGATAATAATTATCATTTGCGAACTTCTCACGAATTTCTAATTGGTGTTATGACGATGATGAAAACATGGCTTACTGGTTTATCGGCAACTGCTCTCTTAGTATTGAGCGCCTGTTCTGATGAGTCTGCTCAATCAAATGAATCAACAGCTCAAGCTCAGGATGCTAAAGTAGAAGCGCAAGCTCAGGACAGTAACAAAGAGATTGTGGTCTATACCTCGCGCAAAGAGCATCTGGTAAAGCCATTCTTTGAGCAATTCACTTCCGAAACCGGCATTGAAATCAATTACATTACCGATAGTGAAGCTGCTTTGATTAGCCGCCTAAAAGCTGAGGGTGAGCGTACTCCTGCTGATGTGTTCATCACTGTGGACGCCGGCAATCTGTGGTTGGCCACTCAGGAAGGTGTTTTGCAGCCAATTGAATCGGATGCTCTGGAAGCCTCTATCCCAGAAAGCTTGCAGGATCCAGAAAACCATTGGTTTGGTTTGACTGTTCGCGCACGCACTATTGTTTACAGTACCGAACGTGTTAATCCCGAAGAGTTAACCACCTATGAAGCATTAGGCGATAAGCAATGGAAGGGCCGCCTTTGTTTGCGGACCTCAAAAAAGGTTTATAATCAGTCATTGGTCGCGATGCTGATTGCACGTTATGGCGAAGAAAAGACCCAGCAAATCGTTGAAAATTGGGTTGCTAACCTGGCCTCTGATCCATTCTCCAATGACACCAAGGTTATGAATGCCATTACCGCAGGTGTGTGTGATGTGGGGATAGTAAATACTTACTACTTTGGTCGTTTGCAAAAAGAAAACTCAGCTATCCCGCTAGCTTTATATTGGCCGGGTCAGTCTGCAGAAGGTTATGGTGTGCATGTTAATGTTTCTGGTGCCGGCATCACAAAGCATTCTGATAATAAAGAGAATGCGTTAAGATTGATTGAGTGGTTGGCTAGCGAAGAAGCGCAACAAATGTTTGCCGGCTTGAATATGGAGTATCCAGCCAACGAAAATGTTGAGCCAACCGAGGAAGTCGCGGCTTGGGGACAATTTAAAGCTGATAGCACCAATTTATCCAAGGCGGGAGAGTTGCAACCTGCTGCGGTGAAGTTAATGGACCGAGCTGGCTATAAGTAAAAGATTATTGGTAAACAACTAAAAGCTAATCATTTGCAAAATTCAGAGCAACAAAACACAAATCAGCGAACACAGAACGCCAGCTCTCAAGGCTGGCGTTTTAGCGTTCTGCAGAAACTCGATGGCTTTTTCATCTGGACTATTCTGTTGGTGTGTTTATTGCCCTTGTTGCCACTCTTATTCTCATGGTTTGAACTCGAACCAGAACTTTGGCAACACTTGTGGGATACGCAAATCCCCGACTTGCTGAGTAATACTTTCTGGCTGTTGCTGCTGGTTGGCACTGGCAGTTTTCTGATAGGCGTATCGCTTGCCTGGTTGATCGTGATGCATGATTTTCCCGGGCGGTCAGTTCTGCAATGGGGCTTGATGCTACCGCTGGCTATACCGCCATATATTCTGGCCTTTACTTTACTCGGGTTCACTGATTACGAAGGACCCTTGCAGCATTTGTTGGAGGCGATTGGGTTAAGCGCTGTCTGGTTGCCTGATACTCGCAATGTGTTTGGCGTTGCCTTGATTTTCACCCTCTCGCTATATCCGTATGTTTACCTGCTGATGCGCAGTGCTTTACAGCGTAAAGGCCGCACCAGCTATGAAAGCGCCAGAACTTTAGGTTACAGTCGCGCCAAGGCTTTCTGGCGATTAGTTATTCCACTGACTCGCCCTGCCTGGATTGCCGGTCTGGGTCTGGTGTTAATGGAAACGTTGGCGGATTTTGGTGCGGTTGCTATTTTTAATTTTGATACCTTCACCACCGCAATTTACAAGTCATGGTATGGTTTTTTCAGCGCCAGCACCGCAGCGCAACTGGCTTGTATCTTATTGTTATTTGTGGCTTTATCGGTGTTAGTGGAAAAGTGGGGGCGTGGTCAAAGTCGCTATGAGCAGACCGGTATCGCGCTGAAAGAATATCGCCAGCCGCTGACTGGCTGGTGGGGCTGGCTGGTACAGATTTTTGCCTGGACTGTTTTCGCGTTGGGCTTTGTATTACCAGTCATCCAACTGCTGATTTGGGCGATTAAAACCTATGAGCGACATACCGATGGCACACTTGAACTGTTAAGCCATACTATGATTTTGGCGATAGTTGCGGCTCTGGTAACTTTAGTAGTTGCGGGTATTATGGTGTGGGCAAAGCGTAATCGGGAATCAACCAGTCGCAACTTAGCGATTGAGTTTTCGCAGCTGGGCTATGCATTGCCGGGAACGGTGTTGGCTGTTGGTATCATGATGGCGCTCAATTGGGTTGATGGAGGCATTGCCAGTGTGTTGGGAGCAAAGGGTCAGTGGCTGGCCAGCGGTCTGTTTGCCCTAATCCTAGCCTATATCATCCGTTTCTTGAGGATAGGTTATGGGCCAGTAGCAAGCTCAATGTCACAGATTAAACCTAGCGTGGTAGAAGCGGCCGCCAGCCTTGGTGCTAACCAGAAAGAGCGTTTCTGGCGTGTCTATATCCCCTTGCTGCGGCCAGGCGTATTTACTGCCTTGCTGCTAATGTTTGTTGAAGTGATGAAAGAGCTTCCAGCGACATTGATGTTGCGTCCATTCGGCTGGGACACTCTGGCTGTCCGGATTTATGAGCTGACATCGGAAGGGCAATGGGAGGTGGCTGCCTTGCCTGCGATACTGCTGGTTGCTGTGGGAATACTGCCAGTAATTTATCTGATTCGAAAAAGTGAAGTTTAAACACAGACTTTTTGAAATTGATATCTAAAAAAAATCAGCAGGAGTAAAATGCCCTGGTCTTAGTTTTTTTTTGAGCATCCCCATCTATGTATAAACTGTCTGCTGGCCCTGTGGCCTATAATCTTTCCGTGGAAGCACTGCTTAAAGCTACACAACTGCCGGTTGAGGATTTGCAAGACGCCGACTATCAAAAGTGTATTCAGCTATTTACCCTCGAACAGGATGACCAATTAGTTGGGGTGGTAGGCATTGAGCTACATGATCACTATGCTTTGTTACGGTCATTAGCTATTGCTGACAGTGAGCGTGGACAAGGCTTGGGCGCGCTCTTGTTGAAACATGCTGAAGAAGCGGCCCATATATTGGGTGTAAAAGAGCTCTATTTGTTAACCACAACAGCAACCCCTTTTTTCAGCAGATTAGGCTACCAGCTAGTAGACAGAGCCATGGCGCCAGCTGCAATCGCGCAATCGAAGCAGTTTGCTGGAATCTGCCCCTCCTCTGCAACTTTCATGTACAAGCAATTGGCACAATCTATCAGTTAATAAGCAAACCATAATCAA
>JAPHRL010000295.1 GCA_026195755.1 Kangiella sp.
CATCCTGCTTTCGATCAATATCAAGTGGTTTCAGAGCTTCTATCAGTAATCAAAGCCAACAAACTGAATGTAAATGAAGATGAGTTATTAAAGTATTCCAACAAAATAACTGCTTGTGTAATTTTGCTCTTACATGAAACTACATTTGAGTACGGAGCACATAAGCAGGGCTTCTGTAGGGTATCTTGTGAAAATAGTTCCATACCATACCAGCAGATATTTGTCGATCAAGATGGAAATCCTGTTGAGCATAAAGAATCATTTGGCAACCTTCAGGTTATAGGTCACGTAATATTAGAGAAAGATGGGAAAGATCTGACAATATGTTACCCACTGATGACAACGAATCTATCTGTGGAAAAATGGTGTCATGACGATATGTTCGTTATTGAGCCACTAACCGAAGACCACCCAAACTACTTACATAAAAAAATGTCGTTTGATAAACCGCTTTGCCTTACAGATAGCGGTAGGATTGGAGTGCTACATACTTGACATACGCAAGCACTCAACTAATTTGCTGCTATGCCCAAAATTTTCTAGCATTAGGCGCATTAATTAATAGGAAAACAAAAACAATGTCTAAACCAACAACTAAATTCGGTTTTATAGGTATCACACTCGGCGGTATTGCCTTATTACTCGCTCTGGTACATTTCTGGGCTGGCCCATTCTCACCGCAACCAACTCTAGAAACGACAGTTGCTGAAAAAGCGGCTTCAATTAAGAATGCAACGCTCAAGGCTATCAAAGGCGAAGAATACCAGGAGACTTATCAATCCAACTGGGATGCAGACAAAATCACCGAAATTTCTACAGCTGTCTTAGGTGGCCTAGCATTTATTCTTGCAATTCTAGCCTTCGCTAAAAAAGAACCTAATAGAGTCGCAGCAGGTGCAGCAGCGCTTGGGATTAGCGCCATCGCCTTTCAATTCATTGCAATGTATGCAATGGCATTACTTGTGGTGATACTAATAGCCGTAGTCATATCTGAGCTGGGATTTGGGTAGTAACGATACACGCAACCTAGAAGGAATAATTGTGACTTCGAGGTTTGGCCACACAAGGAAAATAATTTATGCGCACAACACTTTTAACAATCCTTCTTTTGGGATTTATTGCTAACGCACCGCTGCACGCAGACTCATGGAGATTTGAGCCTAAACTCGACGAAACAGAGTTTAACTTTGGTGCAGTACGTGTAATAAGAGGAATAGACTCTCGTGAGGATCAACGCTTTCCTAAATTCTTCGTCAAGGTATTTAAGGATGGTGAGCTGGTAGCCCTTTATCCTGGTGCGTCTTTCGATCACATAGTAGCCTCTAAGGATAACTCTCTGTTCGTAGCAGTATCAAACAGTGGCTTACCGAGCACCGCTCTAATGGTGTTTAGATCCAGTGGTTCTATTGGGGGTTTCCTGAATCACTATCAGGGAAATATCAAATACTGCGACGAGAGTGTCACACTCGTACGCACTTGGTATAACGAAGAAGAACCAAACATCACATTCCACTATGATGGAGATAAAGTTAAAGAGGTTACAATTAACTCATGCAATGGGCATGAACTTAAAATCACCGAACTGACAAGTTTTCGATAAAAATTGATGAGGTCAACTTTTATTATGTGCCTATTTACTCTACGTTTTATGAAAGGAGTTTCAATTGAAAATTGAGGGAGTGGTATCAGAATCTGATTTTCTAAGATCGCAATATTTACATATAAGACCCCATCCAGCATTCTCAGTGGCGGGAGTAATTCTTTGCTTATTGGCGGTTTTATTGCTGATCATTTCATTTTCGTGGCTATTATTTGCTTGTCTCATGTATCTCACATTACATTTTTTCGTGCTCATTCCGTGGCGTGTCAAAAAGGTATATCGTGAATACTCTGCAATACAAGAACCAACTTCTATTTCATTCAGTGATGAGGGTTTAGAGTTTAGTAGTGAAAATGGTAAGAGTCTTTTTCCATGGTCTGACATACGAAAGATAAAGAAAAATAACAGTCTTATTCTTATCTACCCGAATAGGATTAACTTTCATCTCATTCCCTCCCATTTCTTTAATTCAAAAGATGAATTTGATGATTTTTCAACACTGATTGATAGCAAGTATCAAACAACCAAATAATTAGAGCCTGTGTAGCCTCGAAGGAACGATCGTGACCTCGAGGCTTTGTTTAACTTCCCTCGATTACGCCAACAGGAGTGCCCTTTGTGCGCTAAAGCTAATCGAGGCTACAGACTAAATATAAATTATGATTGAAAAACACACCAGAAAAGAAATCCTAAACCGAATAGAAAAAGCTGAAAAAGAGCATGGAGTAAGAGTGCTCTACGCAGTTGAATCAGGTAGTCGGGCTTGGGGTTTTGAATCACCAAATAGCGACTACGACGTTCGCTTTATTTATGCCCACCCCAAGGATTGGTATGTTGCTGTCGACTTGGAAGAAAAAAGAGATGTCATTGAGTACCCGATTGTTGATGAAATAGACATCAACGGGTGGGACATCAGAAAGGCTTTAAGATTGTTTTCAAAGTCTAATCCAGCATTTGTAGAATGGCTACGGTCACCCATTATTTATATAGAACGAGGTGATTTCGCAATAAGTGCTCGGAAGTTGCTCCAAAAAGTTTATTCGGTGCAAAAAGGAATATACCATTACCGAAGCATGGCAAAAACGAACTACAGGGGTTATCTGCGTGATGATCTTGTACCTATCAAGAAGTATTTTTATGTACTAAGGCCTCTACTCTCAATCATGTGGTTAGAGAAGTATCAAGAACCAGCTCCAATCGAATTCGAAAGACTAAGAACACTCATTGAGGATGATGCTGAGTTAAATGAGCAAGTATCAGCACTTCTCGAAAGAAAGAAACGAAGTTTAGAAAAAGAGATAGCGCCACCCATAAGCGAGTTGAACAGTTTCATTGAAAGGGAACTACAACGTTTGGAGGACTTTTCTGAGCGACCAGGTAAGAAGGTAGAAACGATGACTGACCTTAATATTTTATTTCATAAGAGCTTGAGTTAAGGCTGTTTATATATTCTCAAACCCCCTTCTCACCACATCACTCCTCAAAACAAACTCGATTCTCAGCTTCGGCCTTGGCTTTATACAGCTGCAGGTCGGCAGCTTGTTGCGGTGAGTTGTTGGCGGCTATGACGGTGGCGCCGATGCATCCTTAAACAAGTAAAGACAGCTTCGTCCTGAGAGCAAGACACGCTGAGGCGTGTCCTGCTTGAGGCGTTCATCGATTTAGAATAGGTATATAAATCCGACGCTTACTTCGGCTTCATAGTTACTGCGGGCGATTGGGCTGTCCTGAACGTCGCTGCTAAAATGCTCATAGAGTGCCTCGCCGAAAATCTGCCAGTTATCGTTGAGGTAATAGCGGTACGTGTAATCAATCCCAATCGAGCGCAATCCGCCACTCAAGTTGGTTTCAGGCAATCCCGATGCAGCCGACTGCTCTGCGGTTATACCGAACCCCTTATTGGCATATTCACTATCGTGAAATACTCCAACCAAATTAATTTCAGAGCCAGTTCCATCTAGTTGGTCACCGAAGCGGTACCCTATTCCGAATAAACCAAGATTTCCCTCGCCTCCGGTCACGACTCGACCCACAAGCCAATAGCGCCAATCGTCATCGAGGGCGTAACGTGTTTGAAGTACTAATTCAGTATCTTCTTCTTGATCACCGAGTCCATCCAAACGACCGTCATCAGAATCACCTTCTTCACGACCCTCATCGAAGGCCACGGCAGCATCGAATAGCCACTTATCAGCGCGAAGACCACGCCAGCCTAGCGCCTCACCTGCAAAGTAGAAAATATCATCACCGTTACGCCATTGAACTGCACCAGCAGGCTGGGGTTCGAAACCAAATTCGTCCGACCCTTCGTAGGCTGATTCGTACTCAATACCCAGGCCTAGCGCGAAAGCCCAGCCATCATTACCTCTGGTGAAGTCGTCAACCGAAGGTAAAGGCACCAAAGCCGTTTTTTCGTCCTGTGCCAATGCTGTTTGATTGAATAGTGCATGTACGAAACCGGCCACCAGTAAAGCTGTAAACTTTTTCATGAGAAACTCTCTAATGTGTCTTTGTATACCTATACTTACTTTGAATGTACAGTCGTGAAACTTTTGTCAAAAGATCACATGTTTACATTTTTTTTTGAATATTTGATTCGTACAGATTTTACAAAGTCTAGGCATAGAGCCTGAAATCTCACTTTGAACACATCGAGGTCTATTGACATGGATTGCAAAATATCGCCTAACAAACGAATGCAGCCAGCTAAGCCCCCGAATGAGCGAAAGCGACTTCGAGGTTTTATTACCATTACCAGGGCTGGCTTTTACTCAATAAGTTTTTTAAGACTCTATGCATTACCACTCTCTGGCAATGCATAGGAGAAATAAAACCTTTGGTAAGTTCTTAATAATTCTTATTCAATGATTCATTCACAATAGTTGCGATCTTATTGTATTGCTCTTTGGTTAAACTCTGCTTAAGCCCTCGTCCGTCGCTAATCGCAATGGTCCAACCTTTGTCTGACTTAACCCGTATCTCATAACCGACGGTAGTGGTTGAAGTTTCTTTTTTAAAGGCAGGAAAGTCGAGTCCTTCATAATCCTCATTGATTTCCGATCCAAATCCAGTGCTCATTCGATGATAAGAATTGTCTCCAAAAAAGACTGTGACCGATGGACCATTCCAGGAACAGGCGGCCTTTGGGCCAAATGAGGCATTCTCTCTCACTCTGCCACCGCTATACTCTTTATTGAAAACCTTCCCTACCTCAGCAAGCTGAGTACAAAAAGTTTCGGTGTCTACCGATATTTTAGGCGTTTCGCTAACCACTTGACTAGTTTGTTGTGTTTGTTCGGCAGTATCTTGTTTTGAGCTTTCTTGCTTCGATAATTCGATGTTCTCGGTAACACTATCATTATCCATTGCCGCTGAGCTGTCCTCACTTAATGCATAGTAGGCAACGCCCGCGCCAATAGCGGCAACCGCGATGATAGTGATAATGGCTGCTGAGGAAATGCCGGATTGTTTATGTGCAAAACGATTGTACTTTGTCATAGCTAAACTCCCTTTTATTATAGGAACTGTTATTGATGTATAAGGTTTATTACTTAATTTCGGGGCTGATTTTATCATAAAAATACATGTCCACGGTGTGCCGCTGTTTGCACAAAGGTAAGGCTCTCCTCTCAGTGCAATGCCCCGCCAAAGGGTTGATAAGTCTGAATTAATAGTATTTTATGAGTCTTTGTACCTGTTTTTGAGGTAGTATTTTGATAGGTTATGGATTGTCTTAGAGCCATAAGATTTCTTTCTTTTGTTATTAAGTCGCTTTAAGTATTAATGAAAGTGTCGCGTTACACTAAAATGAGGGCGGCATCTTAAGTTTGGAACAAGCAAGAATAAAGAACGAGATTATCGTAAAGGAGTCATTAAATGATGCGTATATTTGCAATAGCCATAAGCATATTATGTTGGACAGTCGGAAGTCATGCGGCTGATGTTGAGAATGCTCAAGATCACCCCCTGACCGGACGTTTTGAAGGTGCTGAGATCATTGAATATAGCTACAGTGATTTTGATGAGTTCCAGTTTATTGTCGAACCTCTAACATCACGGGTAAAAAATGACAATGCTAAGCATATGGTCACCAAGGAAGGAAAATTAACACGGATAACTTACCGAGCTCCCAAAGGTACCAGTAGTTTAGCAGTTTTCAGAGCGTATAAAGATGCTCTAACGAAAAACAAGGCCGACATCATTTTTGAGTGTAGCGGTAATAGCGGTCCAGAATCCTGCACGACACAAGGCAGCGGTAATAATTTCAAGTATGTTGCTCCTGGCTATAGTGTTTTCTCCCTAATCTTTGGCAATGCTCAGAATGATAAAACTCGTTATTTAGTGGCTAAGATTTCACGTCCAGAGGGCGATGCTTATGTCTCACTGCATGTCATCCAAAATGCTCGTACTAATAGCGAGGACACAAGTGAACGAGTGTTTGCGCAAGTCGATGTGGTTGAGGAAAAAGCACAAGAAAGCAAAGTAGTTATGGTAAAGGCCAGTGAGATGGCGCAAGAGATAGACTTGAACGGAAAGGTCGCCTTATATGGCTTGTACTTCGATACGAACAAGGCCAGCATTAAAACAGAGTCCAAGCCGACTCTAGATGAAATAGCCAAGCTATTGAAAGACAACCCTGAATTAAAACTATTAGTCGTTGGCCATAGCGACAACCAGGGAGATTTCGACTATAACATTGACTTATCGAAGCGCCGTGCAGAATCCGTTAAACAAGCTTTGGTTAGTAATTATGGCATTAATGCTGCTCGCTTGAAGCCTTGGGGAGTTGGTTATGCAGCACCCGTGGCGAGTAATAAAGCAGAACCGGGACGCGCGAAAAATAGGCGTGTGGAACTTGTGAAGCAATAGCAGTTTCCACAGCTGAGCAAGAGAAACAACCAAGGTCACCAGTTATTCAAGGTGACCTTTTTTCTTTGCGTTAATGGGCAGTAGAAAAGTAAGCCACATTGCCGCCAGCGGCTTTAGCCTTATAAAGCTGTTGGTCAGAGCGCTTAATGGCCTGCTGCGGTGAATCGTTGGCCGCTATGACTGCGGCGCCGATGCTGATGGAGAGATAATCGCCGCCTTTGTTGCCATAGTCATGTTTAATCTGTAGCTCGTTTATGCCGCTAACGATTGATTCCAGCTCTAATTTTATCGTATCTAGTTCACCAAGCTTTAACAGTATTGCTAATTCTTCTCCACCGTAGCGATAGCATTTGCCGGTTGATTGGTTGATCAAGTAGGCGGCGACTGCTTTTAAGGCGTTGTCTCCTGCTTCGTGGCCATAGTTGTCGTTATACAGTTTGAAGTCGTCGATGTCGGCTATCGCCAGTACGTATCGTTCTTCAGGAGTCCTTATGATTTTATCGAGGTCCTGATCGAAGGAACGGCGATTGAGTAAGCCTGTGAGTCCGTCTGAATGCGCCAATTCTTCCAGTCGCCGGTTGGCTTGCGCCAGTTCAGCGGTTCTCTGGTCCACCTTTGCTTCTAACTCTTGTTGTGCCGCTATAAATCGTTGCGCCATGGTTTTAAAGGCTTCAATGACGCGTTTCACTTCGCCGTGGGTTTTAGAGTTTACCGCATCACCGGCTATCACGTCCTGATAATTCTTTGACCCCATCAAGGTGGCGACCTTAGCGATCGTTTGCAAAGGTTTGGAAACCTCGGTTTTGATATGCCAGTAAACCATCAGCAAAATAAGCCCGACCAAAGCTATACCGGCTAACGTCAGTTTCAGAGGAAAGATCAGTGCTTGCATCTGAATTTGGCTGCGAGGATAGACCGTAAAATACCACCAGTCGAGGCTACGGATATGGTTCACAATAACGATATGGTCTTCAATGGCTTGGTCCAACACGACCCCATTTTTCAAATCATGATTATCTACTAACAGTTGATAGAGATCGCGATATAAAGGCTCCTGATAGTTGTCGGGTGTTAAAATTTGATGGGTATTGAGTACACTCATAGACATATTGGAAGCGGCGATCAGGCCTCCTTTATTGTTGAGCACCAAATGTTCCGCATTGGGCTGTTTCTTTTCGATCAGCTCTTCCAGTAGCTTGGACAGACTGACATCAAAGCTGGCATTGACCAGATGCCTTCCCTCGAAGTCCACTGGTTTTTGATAGGTAATCACCCAGAAGTCCGCGGAAATATCGTAATACAAACCTGTCCACAGCGATTCGCGCTCAGGATTAAACTCTTGCAGAGTTGATCGAACCACCGAAAAGTCGGTTATCACCAAATCTTTATCAGCAAGCAGCCCCCATGGCTCTTTTTGCGAATACATGACGATGATATTTTCTGGCAAAGAAAAATGACTATTAGCAACTTGATGATGCCAGGCGGGCCCGAGTTCATTCAAAGTATATTGGGCAGCAATGACACGCACCTTTAATTCATCATCAATCGGGCTCTTGCGTGGGCCAGCAAAGGTCGAAACATCTTCAAACAAAGCAAAGTCGACATTTTCACCCCGGTTAAAGTCAGCTTTAAGGCGCATGACTCCTGGCGAGGTTTCCTCATACCAGTTATCGAAAGCGTCGATACTCGATTGAGGATTGTTCTTTAAAAGCTGATAACGCTGCAAAAACTGCTCAGCCAGAATATCCGCCTGAGATTGAACCTGATCAAACTTCCAGCGCTTCTTTTCAAGCTTGGGCGCAATGTCCTGCTTTAAGAGCTGAATGTATTGTTCGCGAGTGGATTGGTAGGTAGTCAGAAAAGTTACGATTGATGCCAGAATCACAATCGACAGCGCCCATAAACTAATATGCACCAGAAGCGCTGTTGTCAGCTTCTCGCGTGCTCTTAAACGTCTGTCTCGATTCCGTCTATCCATACAGTCCGACATTATTGATGCTAGACACTAAATTAGCACGAGCTAAAGAATAATGCAGTTAGTTTTTGGGTTGTTGCCCTGTGGTTAATCGTTTAGTCTTAATTATGAAGCTGCTAGTTTAGATCGCAACACTTTAGATTTGTGAATCGAGTGAGCGAATAGAGCTTTCACGATGTCCAAGCTCAAAAGCTATGCATCGCGCATCACTATCATTCGTTTTTGAATTTAATTTAAGGGGTACTAAATGCCTAAAGCAGACCCACAATTAAAATCACCTCCGTGGCTAGAAAATGCTGAGGGGAAAAAGCGGCGAATTGGCGTGGAG
>JAPHRL010000028.1 GCA_026195755.1 Kangiella sp.
AAGGTTTTAGACTCTCATTACTTTCAACGGTCATTAAAACCTCACCCTTTTTTACTGATGAACCCAGGTCAACATGAACCTTACGAATTTCACCTGCAAAACGCGCTTTAATTTGGCGCTGTGCTCCGGGTGGCCATTTCAGTTCACCATAAACCTCGATAGTCTGGTGCAAGGTGGCTGGACCGGCAATGCCAGTTTTAATGCCCATTGCTTGCGCGACCTTATCGGCAATTTCAGTTCTACCCTCAAAGTTATCGTACTCCCAGCTATAGGACATCCCCTGATGATTAGCTGCAACCGTCACCAAAAATGAGTGTGGTTCATAGATCACCATATCACCTCTGAGGTAATCGTTTTCTGGGTGAAAGTTGATATCATCAACGATTCCACCCAAGCGTGTCAGTTTAACGTTCAAATCAACCTGTTCTGGCGCGACGGCGTCGCCATCTTTAGTTACCCACACGCGAAACTCTGGTGGCACGCCTGTTTCAAAGATTGACAGTTCAATCGCAAAACCATCCTGGCGTAGCATGCGTCCATTATGTGGCCCTTTTTCTACAACTTCTTCTTCCTCTTCTGAAGAACCAGAAAATGCAGCGACTTCAGACGTAAAACTAACTGAAACCAACATGAACAAACTGATTAAAATCGCTGTGATAGTAAACTTATGCATAATTAGTTCTCTAAAGTTTCTAATGAAGTACCGGTCAGTCGCTGTAACTCAATATTTTGCAGATGCAGCGTTTTATAGGTACTGATTAAATTTAAATGTGCGGCCAGGTAGTCTTGATGGATGTTGAACCATTGAAGGTAACTTGTGCGACCTATTTTATAGGCTTTATTAACTTCTTCTTTGGCTTCTTTTAAAAGCGGAATGATGGTGTCCTGATTAACACTGATTACATGCTTGCTGTGCTCAATTTCCTGCAACAAGACATACAGTTGAGTGTGAAGCTCTCGTTTAAGAACTTCTGCTTCAACCTCATAAATTGACTGCTCCGCGCGTAAAGACTGAATTTTGCCTGCATTACTACTACTGCTGCCAAGTGGTACGGAAAACCCGGCAACGATACCGACATCACTGGTTCTTTCATAACGTTTCACACCGGTAGATATTTCCCACTTGGGCTCTGCTTCAATTCGGGCCAATTCAATTTGAGATTCAAGAACACGGCTTTTATTGGCAAAGGATGATAATCTTGGGTGCTGCTTAAGTTTAACCAATGACTCATCAAAAGAGTTTATGTCTGGAATTGAAAAAAGGTTGCCTTTCGGAGTCAGCAACCTGCTTTGCTCTCCAACCTGGTTCAGGAAGCGTCGCTGACTGGCTTTCAGCTCATGCTCTAAATCCTCAATCATCAATTCCGCACGCGCCACATTGGCTTTCATCTGAATAGTGTCAATTGTTGAGCCTTTCCCTTTTTGATTACGGCTCACAATGGACTGGTAAGCTTCCTCTGTTTGCTGGAGGTTCAACCGAGCTAACTTGATTTGTTCCTGCAAAGCTACATGCTCGATAAATATCTTAGCTGTGTTAGCCGATAAATCTAAGGCTTGAATATCTCTTTCAAAACTTACTTGTGATGCTGCTTGCTTTGATGCTTTAACCCGGCCATCAATCAAATCACCATCTAATATCCAGGTGATTCCAATCGTTGTTTGAGCGATATCAAATCCACTGTAATCTCCAGAACCAAAAGCATCTTCTATAGTAACGTCAAGTTTCGGCTTTTGACCCACACCAGCCTGTTTTACCAGACCATCAAAGCGTTGCTTTTGGTATTGATATCGAGACATCTCGGGATGGTTTTGCAAAGTCATTTGAATGGCTTCGTCTAAAGTAGCTGGGTAGGTACTATCAGTAGTTTCTGCTACTGCACTGATACTAAAGAGCATTAAACAAGCTAATAAATATCGCGAACACCAGAAATGTGTTCGTTGATAAAACCGACTGGCAATCGGTTTGCAAGACCTGTTTGATGAGGTATTAAACGTCATAAAGGAACCTGTTTAGTGTGTAAATAAAGATTCGATAAGATGATGTGAAGCGTCAATAACTGACAGCGTTGAGAACAACAGTAACGCCAAACTGATTAGGCTGATTATTATAGGGAAACTCTTTTTATGGCCGGGTGTAATTAACTCATTAACACGCAGAGCTATGTGCTCTGAACCGAAATAGCAGTAGCTAAAATCAGTTTTGTATGAGTTTTGAAGCTTGGCAACCTTTACCAAAGTTGCCGCGACATCGAATCCTGTATGCGACTTCAGCACTTTCTGATCAGCAATTTGCTCAAGTGCTAAAGCGTAACTCATCTTGATTGGCTTTTTGGTAAAGCCTGGATAGAAAATACAAAGTAAATTGAACAGGCATTTAGATAACGCATCATTGGAAGTTAAATGCGCCTGCTCATGCTGTAATACGATATTTAACTCTTCTTCAGTCAACTGCCGTTTTAAACCATTTGTAAGATAGCATCTTGGTTTAATGATCCCAGCAACAAAAGCAGCAGGTTTAGCGCTATCCAGCAAATAGTAATTGGAGACTTCTGGACTTGAGTTACTATTACTTGTGCTGCTAATAACTCTGCTCAATAAATTAAGACTTTTTATGTCAGAGCTGTGAATCACCCAGCGTCTAATGACTTTAGACAATTGCCAGACAATGTAAGCAATGAAGCCCAATAATAAGAATCCATGCCAGCTATCAAAGTGGAAAACGTAAGCATGGTGCCAATGAGCTACTTCATCGAGTAGTTCAAAAGGGCCTGTGATAGAGAGGTAGAAAAATAGTGTAATGACTGTACTTAGCACATAAGGGCATGCAACCCACACCAATAGTAAGCTCTTTCTAGATTTTGGGCTGAAGTCCGCTAGCTTTTCAGAAATAAAAAGCCAAAATATCGATTGTAGTGCATGGAGAATAAACAACCCCAGCAACCCGATACTGACTAAATTTAGAATTAAAGCCCAATCACCAACTACCATATTGCTTATTAACCCCTTGCTTTTCTTTGTTGCTTGATGAGATTTTCAAGCTCTTCAAGTTGGGAGTCATCAAGATCTGAGGAAATTGAAGAGAAAGCTGCAATTAGACTGTTTTCACCTTCAGAAATGAAATCGCTGGTGACATTATCAATCAGCTTGGCAATTAGATGTTCACGATCGAGTTTAGCCTGATAATAATAAGCCAGCCCTTTTTTATGGCGCGACAACACGCCTTTCTTAAAGAGACGATCGAGGGTGCTTTGGATAGTATTCAGTGTTCCCCCACCACGCTGAGTAGCCAGCACAGAGTGAACCTGCTTTACATCCGAGTCTGGGTGAGCCCATAAATATTGCAGCACTTGTTTTTCGAGTTCGCCTAAAACCATTGAAATATCAGTTCAGTTTGATGTGCTGGCATCTTCGCACAGGCTAAAACCGACTGTCAATCGGTTTTAATCGTCAATTTAGTAATTATCCCAGAAGGGGATTTGTCCATAATAGTTTGACAGGAACTCGATAAAACTTTGTACCTTGCCTGATAGGTATTTTCGGTGAGGATATACCGCGTATAACCCCAATGATTCTTGCTGATACTTTTCGAGTACAGGTTTAAGTTGTCCTTGCGCAATATAAGGTCCCACGATAAATGTTGGTTGTAAAATAATACCAGCCCCAGCGACAGCCGCCTTTGTTAGTACTTCACCATTATTCGCAGTAATACTTCCTTTTTGTCTATTAAGTACGAATCTTTTATTCTGTGTAGAAACCAGAGCTGGCATGTCATCGTTGCGATAACTATAGTGAAGATACCTATGCCCTTGCAGGTCCTCTAAAGTCACAGGTTCTCCATGTTTTATTAGGTAATCTGGTGAGGCGCACATCACTAAATTTATTGGCATTATCTTTTTGGCAATTAGAGATGAACTTTCCAGGTTTCCGATACGTATGGCCAGATCGAAGCCTTCCTCTACGATATCAACCTTTCGGTCATTTAGCTGTAATTCAATGGTAACTGTTGGATAATGTTGCTGATATTCAGCCAAAAGTTCTCCCAAATGCAAAGTAGAAAATGACATTGGCGCGCTGATTCTCAGTCGACCCTTGGGCTCATCGCCCTCCTCTTTTATAGAACCCTCAAGCGCTGCAATATCCGATAGAATTTGCTGCGCTCTTTCAAGATATGCCAGTCCAGCTTCGGTTACAGTCACGCTTCGCGTGGTTCTGTGTAATAGACGAACCTTTAATTCAGATTCCAGTTGCGATACATATTTACTAACGAGCTGGGTTGAAGCTCCCAATTTTTCGGCCGCGGATGTGAAAGAGCCCTGTTGTGCTACTGCTATAAAGGCCTGCATCAAATTGAGTTTGTCCATACATCCTCAAGTTTATAAACATTTTGTTGATAATAACTCAACAAATATAGCATTTATTGTCCGTATGCATAAGAGTAATATGGATTGGTCAACTTAATGAGGTCTTTTGGAGAGTAGTTATGAAAAACACATTGTTAAAGCATTTCTTTGTACAGAATCAAAGCTGGGCACCACTCGTCATCCGGGTACCACTTGGTATTATCCTTATGGCACATGGAGCACAAAAACTGTTTGGATGGTTTGGTGGTTATGGCCTGGAAGGTACCGGCCAGTGGCTGGCTAGTGTTGGTTTTGAACCAGGCTATGTCATGGCTCTTTTAGCGGGTAGCGCTGAATTTTTTGGCGGGTTAGCATTAATACTCGGCCTATTAACACGCCCTGCAGCGATTGTTACTGCATTCACGATGCTGATGGCAATGACTGTGCATATTGGTAATGGACTATTTGTTAGCAACAATGGTTATGAATTCGCCTTAATCCTTTTAGCAGCATCTGTTTCACTAGCAATATCCGGCGCGGGTAAACTTTCAGTCGACTCTGTTGTTAAACGTTAAAGCTCAGTATAAAACTCCTACTCATAACAATGAGTAGGAGCTATTTTAATTAATATTACTGTCGTTGTTTTGGAGCCAACACTTCCTCTATAACCTGGCCTTCTTGACGATAAATTACGCCCTCTTTCATGACGAAATCTACGTCAGCTATTAGGTTCATATAACGCAGCACATCACCTTCTACAGCAATAATGTCAGCTTGTTTACCTGGTGTAATACTTCCTAATCGATCTTGAACCCCCATCATCACGGCAGGCCAATAAGTTGCTGAACGAATAACATCCATGGCTGGAATATTCATTTCTTTATTTAAAACCACCATTTCATTCCAGGTGCTTTGGCAATGAAATTTTGTCGGAATACCGCTATCGGTTCCCACTAAAAACACAACGCCGGCTTCTCTGAGCTGCGCAATTTTTCGTTTCAATGTTGGCTGGCGCAGTGGAGTTAGCTGCATGTAATCGAGCTTGCCCGGATCAGTTAGTGAAGCTTTAATATCTTTGATGGTGTCCGGTTTTAAACCTCGGTGCCAGCAGGTGTTATCTAATCGCTCTGGATTTTTTATCAACTCAGGATATTGATAGAGACCTTCGACAGTTGGTGTCCAGAATAATGGGCCGCCTGCTACTCTACCCGTTGCTGTACGTTCTTTCAGAAGCTTCATGACGTCTTCTGGATATTCTGGTGCGGTCGTCAGCCCTGTATGTTCAAAGTTATCGACGCCTATTTTAAGGCCGACTCGAATCTCGTCAGGTCGATGGGAATGACCGATGACTTTTAAGTTATTTTCATGCGCTGTATCAACAATTGCCTGAGCAACCTCCAGCTCCATTTGATCCTGATCGACCAGCTTGATCATATCCACGCCAGCTTTAGCCAGCTGGCGCACTTTTTGTTTAGCTTCTCTAACGGTTTTGACCCCCCAGCGGTAATGGTCAGAGCCAGGATAAGGTTCATACTGTAAAAATGGGCCTGAAACAAATAAATTAGGACCTGCAATATCACCCTGCTCTAATTGTTGCTTTATCTTGATAGAGTCCTCAAGATTTGCACCCAGGTCTCGCGCGCTGGTCACTCCCGCAAGCAGTAGCTGAACCGCACTGGCAGGCATAATCTCATCAACTTGTCGCTTGCGATAAGTGGGTTGCCAATGGCTATAATCTGCGTGTCCATTTAACATCAGGTGCGCGTGACTTTCCCAAAGTCCTGGCAATACATCCATACCTTCAGTTGAGACCACTGTATAACCTTCAGGCACCTCAAGCTGCCCTACCTGGCCAACGGCTTGAATGGTTCCATCTTCAACCAAAATAATGCTGTTAGCTAATGGCGGGCCTCCATAGCCATCAATTAAGCGACCACCCTTTAAGGCATACTTTTGAGCAGCTGCACCGAAAGATAAAAGAGCCCCCAGAAGCAGGAAGACGGACAGGAATCGAGAACGTATCATTATTACCCCCACGTGATTTATTTGACGATTTACCTTATCCCTATTAATTCATTGAAGCAAGCGAAGTGGGTTCAACTGTCATTAGGACAGTATCAGAGTTGCTAAAATGTAATAGCGCATAAATTTACCAATAGTAACTAAGATTAAGAACCACAATAATCGTATACGTAAAATACCGGCCATTACTGTCAGCGGATCGCCAATCACAGGAACCCAGGCGAAGAGTAACGCAACGATGCCATACTTTTTAAACCGCTCTTCAGCGCGCACGAATTCACTTTCGGTCATGCGTAACCACTTCTGGATAACCGTTTTGCTGGCCCAATAACCCAGTCCATAATTGGTTAATGAACCAAGAACATTACCAACAGTGGCAACAATAACCAGAAGCTCGGGTGAGAAGCCATTAAGTAATAATGCAGTAAGAACCAGCTCAGAACTGAGCGGCAAAATGGTGGCGGCAAGAAATGCTACTATAAAAAGACCTATATAGCCTAGTTCAGCGAAGTATTCCATGCAAGCAATTAAATATTATTGAATTGTCGGAGTTGAAACGCTTATCTCTTTAAATCCCAGCTCTTTGGATATATCAAGAACATGAAGAACACTTGCTGCGCTGACGTTAGCTTCAGCTAAGAGATAGATCTCGATTGATTCTGGGTTCGGAATATCCAGAAGGAAAGCTTCAATATCATCAATTTTTTGTCCCTTCACAAAGTAACTATCTCCCGCTAATTCTATAGCTAATCCACTCTTTTCGTATGTTTTAGGACATCCAAGCAAGAAAAATATCCCGATAACTATAAATAGTAATTTCTTCATCAAACGGTCTTGTCTAATTTGCACTCAGGTAGCTAACACTAAACAATTCTTCTTCATCGAGCCAGCTTTTTTGTAGCGTGAAGCCTGATTTTTTGGCAAGCTCGGCGATACCGTCAAGAGTGTACTTATAGGAATGTTCGGTGTGTACCAGCTCACCCCTTTCAAAGGTGATGGTATTACCGAGGATTTTATAGGATTGCTTTGCTTTGCTTCGCAGATACATTTCGATGCGCTGCTGTTGAGAGTTATAAAGAGCATGATGCTCAAACTGATTGGTGTCGATATCAGCTTCAAGAATCTGATTGATATGGTTCAGGGTGTTGAGGTTGAACTCAGCGGTAATACCTTTTTCATCATTATAAGCGGCATGCAGTATTTCATTATCTTTGTGTAAATCGACGCCGAGCAATATGCCACCATTATTGCCGACCAGCTGATGCATTTGTTTTAGAAAAGCTATTGCGTCCTCAGGCTCAAAGTTACCAATGGTTGAGCCGGGATAAAATACATGCTTCGCAAAATGCTGATAGATTTCAGGCAATACAATCGGGTCTGAGAAGTCACTGACGATTGGGTGAACCTCTAACCAAGGGTAACACTCTGATAAACGTTCAGCTGACTTGTGCAAAAACTCTTCGGATACATCTTGAGGGACGTAAACATTTGGATGAATATCCGTCAATAAGTATTCAATCTTTGTGCAGTTTCCGGCGCCTGGTTCAATGATGATTGAATCTGAGCTAATAAGTTTTGCAATCTCTTTCGACTGACTCTCTAAAATCCCTAGCTCTGTTCGCGTAGGATAGTATTCATCAAGCTGGGTTATCTTTTCAAATAGTTTCGAACCACGATGGTTATAGAAGTATTTTGGGTTAATAAACTTTTGTTCAGCGCTTAGGCCGTCAAGAATATCTTGTTGTTCTTTATTTATGGACGGTTCTTTTATGTTCATTGTTCTGACCTAATTTGAAATGATTATCTAGATGTCTCGAGCTAGCCGAATGCCGCTAAACTGCCAACGTGAGTCAGGGTAGAAAAAATTGCGGTAAGTCTTACGGATATGATTCTGACTGGTCACACATGAGCCACCCCTCAAAACGTACTGGTTACACATGAACTTACCATTGTATTCGCCAACCGCTCCTGCGGCTGCCTTAAAACCTGGATAAGGCGCATAAGCGCTGGAGGTCCATTCCCAGACATCACCATAGAGCTGTTGCAGACCATTGTTACTCGTTGCTGCAACCGGGTGCAGCACATCATTGTCGACGAGGTTAAACGAGTTGGAATCTAGTTGAGGTTCTCCAGCAATCGATTCCCACTCTTGCTCAGTCAGTAAACGCGCATCACTCCAGCGTGCAAAAGCATCTGCTTCATAATAGCTAACATGAGCTACCGGCTCGTTAAGATTGAGCGGCTTTACTCCGTTCAAAGTATAAACAAACCAATCATCATTTTTTTTAAACCAATAGAGTGGCGCTTGCCATTGATGTTCTCTGACTGCATCCCAACCATCGCTGAGCCAGTATTGTGGCTTCTGATAGCCACCCTCTTCTATAAACGCAAGGTATTCGCCATTGGTTGTTAGACGATTAGCTACTGAAAACTGATGCCGATAAAATTTGTGGCTGGGGGTTTCGTTGTCATAAGCAAAGTCATTTTGAGTGACAGGAAGATCAGGGATGTCCGTTCCGATCATTACCAGTTTCTCATCGAATCGAATCCATTCAATTGGTAAGACTTGTTCATTTTGATCAACCAGTTGCTTGGTACTACGATATGCGGGCAAAACTGGATTTTGAAATAGGTTATATTTCAGGTCGGTTAACAGTAGTTCCTGATGTTGCTGCTCATGATTAATGCCTAGCCTGATTAGACTCAACGCATCACTCAATCGACTATTCTGGTGCTGTACTAAAGAGCTGACAAGTTCCTTAATCTGCTCAGTAACCCATTGCCGATACTCATAGACTTCTTTGACCGAAGGTCGTGATAAAAGACCGCGCTGAGGGCGTGGAAACTGTTCGCCAATGGCGTTGTAATAGGAGTTGAATAGATATTCGTAGCGTGGATTAAATGGAGCAAAGCTTGAACTAAATTTCTTGATAATAAAAGTTTCGAAAAACCAACTGGTGTGGGCAAGGTGCCATTTTACAGGGCTGGTTTCAGCAATGGCTTGCAGGTTGTAATCTTCAGCTGTTAATGGCTCACACAGCTGCTCGGTAAACAATCGAGCGGCAATAAAGTCAGAGAGAACTTGCTCAACAAGCTCTGTTGACGACTCTTCTTTAACCTGATCAAGCATTAATAGTAACCTTTCCTGAAATCCATACAAGGTCGCTCTCGCACTCTACTTCAATTACAGCGCCTTTGGCTGAAAGCTGTCTAGCCTTAAATTTACTTCGATTTAACTTACTTTTCCAATAACTGGCTAACACTCGGTTTGCTGAACCGGTAGCCTTATCTTCGTTGACGCCATGCTGTGGCGCGAAATAGCGCAGGTCATAATCGAAACCTTTGGCTTGTGATTGAGTCGTTGCTATCAAAGCTCGCTCCGTTGCAAACGTCAGCTTGTCGAAATCGATTGCAAGCTCCGTTAAATCAAAATCCTGTGGCCATTCAAAGATCCAATAGCCATTGCTTGGCCCTACTTTAGATGCACTAACAGGCTTAATGTTACAGCAATCCTCAGCCCACGCTGGAATGTCGGCTGGTTCAGAATCAATAGTGTCAAAGCCGATCCAAAGTTGCTCTCCATCATCTATTTTAGTTTTGATATGTGAAGATTGAGTGATAAATTCGATGGGCTTCTCAACATCGACCTTGTCATTAACAACTTGTGCAGCCGCCAACAAACCATGGCCACACAGCTGAATTTCAGTTTCTGGATTATAAAAGCGGATATGAAACTTGGATCTATCATCGGATGGCCACACAAAACAGGTAGCCGGAATGTCTTTGCGCTTGGCAATGGATTGCATATCTTCGCTGGTCAATGCCTCATCTTCTAAAAATACCAGAGCTTCAGTACCTGCAAACAATTTGCCGTGAAAGTCACCACTGAAAACCGATACATAATAAACCTTTTTGCCATCTAACTCCTGCATAAACTCCCTCAGTTATCAATATAACTCCTAGCCTACTGGATTATAGATATTATTCAAGGCTATGATTTTACTGGTTTTTCTTTCTATGAACCCGTAGAAAAATTAGCTCGCCAATAATAATTAAACTGAGACCAATTAAGCTGGCCCAAATCACAAATGGATCCATTTGCCATTTAATCCACAAAAAGGCACTCAAAATAATAACGTCTAATGTGATTGCGAAAGAAACGATATAGGGATTAGCCTTAACTTCATTTTTAAGCTTGGTCAGAATCCCCCAATGAATAGCAATGTCCATGATGATATAGAAAATCACACCCATCGAAGCAATGCGGCTTAGATCAAAAAATAGCGTCAATAATATGGCAATGCCAACGGTGTAAACCACATTATGTTTTTGAATACTGCCGGGCATACCTAAGTGGCTGTGAGGCACCAGTTTCATATTGGTAAGCATGGTCAGCATTCGGGAGACTGCAAAGATACTGGCAATGACTCCGGACACCGTTGCCACTATCGCGAACAATACGGTAATCGTCAGGCCCCATTGCCCAAACGCAGGTTTAGCAGCTTCTGCTAACGAGTAGTCACGGGCTGCCACAATTTCGGGGACAGTCAGGTTGCTACTGACTGAGATTGCTACCAACAGATAAACCAGAGTGCAGATACCAATCGCAATCGCGATAGCTCTAGGGATGTTACGCTTAGGATCGGCTATTTCATCGCCGCTATTGGTAATGGTTGTGAAGCCTTTGTATGCCAATACACTTAAAGCAACCGCAGAAATAAAGCCCCAGATAGGATTGAGAGCGAGATTTTCTGTCAGCTTAGAATGATTTGTCGTTTCAAATAAACTGTTAAAATCAAAGCCAGCAGCCCATAGCCCACCAAGTGCTAAAAGGAATAAACCAATCGCTTTAATGAAAGCCATCACAACCGATAGGCCTTCAATGTATTTATTACCGATAATATTAACGAAAAATGCAAACACTAATAATAGTGCGCCGAGTATTGGAATTCCCCATTGACCAAGCTGCTCAATTTCAAACAGCTGCAGAGTGTAGGTACCAAAAGTTCTGGCAACCAGACTTTGATTGATAATCATGGAAAAGAACATCAGCAATGCAAAGATTGCTGTGGTAGCACCTTTGCCATATGCCTTTTGTAGAAACATGGCGATACCGCCAGATGAGGGGTAGTTCTGAGAAAGTTTAATATAAGAGTAAGCGCAAATACTGGTAACGATCATCCCGACAAGAAACGCCAGTGGAAATAATGCGTTAGCTAGCTCGGCAATCTGCCCTGTTAACGCAAAGATACCGGCGCCAATCATGACCCCGGTACCCATCGAAACAGCACCCAGTAAGCTTAGAGACTTTTTTGAATCACTCATGCAGGCTCCTTCAGCAACTTTAGTTAAAGCCTACGTGAATGAAATTAATTATCAACCTTTAGGTTTTTCTTCCATTAAACCAACCAGGTTGTCATCAGGATCACGAAGAAAGCCAGTCCACAGATCATGGTCAGGCAAATTAGCCGCAAGTTGTGGCTCACGTTCGACTTTTGCACCCTTCTTCACAAAGTTTTTGTAAGCCACCTCGATATCTTTGGTGTTGAAGTAAAGAATTGAATTGGCACCAACCGCCCCTGCCCCCTGAGGAGTGCTCAGCATGATTCGAACGCCATCAGCATTTAGAAATGCCAAATTTGGGCCTGCGCTGAAGAGAAACTCCAAACCCAAAATATCACGATAAAAAAATAAAGCTTTCTCAACATCGCTAACAGTAATAGCGATTTGTTTAATGGTGGAAAGTCTTGAGTTCATCTTAGAGTTCCTCATTAATGGTTGTTTAAAATATTTGGAGCAAGTTAACTTACTCCACTCCACAGTCGGTACCACCCCATTTGGCTTCTTTAATACAACTATACTGAGTTTTAGATATAGTTATTGGAGGCAGTTGACAGCCAAAGGCATCCTTATTTAGCGAAAGCACAATATCGTTATCTTCGGCAACTGAGGCATCTACAATAATTGAGCAAAAGTGCTCACCCTCATTTGTACTAAGAACTTGAAACCCAATTCCTGGCTTTACTTCTACATCGCTTAGTACATTGTCAGCATAAGACATGCTGATGACTTCATCCTTATATTCAGTACACAATGTTTTAACATGGGGGTATTTTAAAAAAATTTGTAAGGTTGGAGATTTTTTTGCATCTTCATTTTCACTAAAGGCTACAGGTATCAATAGAGGTGCTACTGCTGATCCAGACTTTACTTGGTTTGCGCCAAGATATAGTTCTTGCTTATTACACCGTGCGACTTTCAAATCACCATTTTGAGGATCTGCTCTGCTACGCTCTTCTTTTAACGTTTGCCAAGTGTTTCCGCCCTCCAGTTCCCACTTGTTTCCCCAAACATACGTTGCGCAACTTGAAATTAAGAACAAAGCAGCGAGAATTGTTATCGCTATCTTCATATACAGTTCCTATAGTTTAAATACAGATAAACGATTGCTGGTGCCTTTGGCACCTGCCTGGGTAGCCCCAGCAACTACATAAATACTATCATTGAAGGTAACTGCGCCCAAACCATGACGAGGCACGGGCATTTCGCCAATTTGTTGCCATTTATCTTCTTTAGGCGAGTACTGCCAGACTTTTTTGTAGACTCCGCCGCCGTTGGTGAAATACTCGCCGCCGAAGACGTAGATATGCTCGCCCATCACTGCCGCTGCTAATCCGCCCTGCGCTTGCGGTAATGGTGCAAGGCTGTGCCATTTGTCTTCTTTGTAATCATAAACCTCGTGGGTATCAAGGTTACCGCCTTCGACGGTACGACCGCCAATGACATGCCAAAGGTCATTCAAATAACCGCCAGCGGCGCTGTTTCGCGCTGTTGGGATAGGATGTGCGCAGTCCCAGGTCATTGTTGAAGGATCGAGGACTTTATGACTGCTGGCATCAACATGATCATTCCAGTTGCCGTTGCTCATGCCTTTAGGACGTCTGCCGCTGGCGAGATGGATTCGCCCATTAATAGAAGCCGCTACTGTTTCGCACAAAGGATAGCTCATGTGGTTGGGATATTTACGCCAGCGTTTATTTTCTTCATCCAGAACCAATAGATCGCGACTACCAAACCAGCTACCGTTTTCAGCGACTGTAAAACCGCTGAATGCAAACAGCTTACCATCATGAGAAACCAGATAAGGATGATGTCTTGGTTCAGGTAAAGCAATAGATTCTTGCCAGGAATCAGAAGCAGGATCGTAAGCCACTACATCATCGTACACATCAAGCTTGTTACCCTTTACCGTCAAACCGCCTGCAACGTAAATCTTGCCATTATGTACCGCCGGATAAATCTCCTGCACATTAAAAGGAAGCGATGCCTTAGTTTCCCACTTCGCCATACCCGGTAAAGCAATAGCCGAAGCAGACAGCAAAGAACCTTTTAAAAAAGTACGACGTGTGAACATGCAGGTTTCTCCTAACTCATTCGTAGAGTGCTATAAACGTAGGGTACCCAAGGGGGCAGACCCTGCGTCGTGACGCACCGCTTTAACTCTTCTTACGAGAATCATAAGCAAGCCATGCGTAAATAACCAGTAGAAAAGGAGCTGCCATCATTGAGAAGTAAGCCATACCCAATACCACAAAATATGCCATGTCGTTGGGCGAACGCTCCTCTGGTTTTATACCCGCCATAATATTAAAAACCACGTGCTCAAGGTTAAGAATTGACAATACGACAACAATCAGCGTTAAAGGAAGTAATGTACCAACCACAATTTTCATTGCAGAAAGACGAGCTAAACTTTTCAGAAACCATACCAACAAAGCCACCCGCCACATTGCAACTATTGCTAGAAACCAGGCGTTGGTAGTTTGAGCCGCATCAAGACTCATGAAGCGTTCGACTGGAATAGCGTAAAGGACGGCTGGAGGAGAAGTTAGGGTAATAAAAATCAGTACATTCTTATAAGACCACCGGGCAGGTTTTAAAGGAATAAGTAATAGCCAAATAATTAACGCAAGTATAAAAACATAACCAACGGAGCCCAACCCTAAATATTGCAACAAGTCTGCTCTAGGACTATCCCAATAACGCCCTATGCCAGCAAGCCAGGAAAAAATAAGACCAAAGACCAGGTACCCACTCCACTCCGTGGAGATTGAGGCGGACGGTTGACGAAAGGTCAGAATACGATAAGTGTCAGTTACAATTTGTTTGAGTTTGGCCATTCTTTTCTTCTTTACTTAAACTTGCGAAGACTAGAGCGGTGCGTCACGACGCACCCTACATTTGCTCAATACTAGACAGCTTACTATGAATTGCAATAAAAAAAATACCTGTGAGCTTTTCAGCAAACAGGCACAATTGCGACTAACGTCTAGGGGTATTTAATAAAATCTATCTTGCCAGGTAACCACCATCGATGTTGATGGCTTGGCCGGTGACGAAGCTGGATTTGTCGGAGCAAAGCCACATAACGCTGTCGGCAATTTCTTCGGGGCGGCCGGCGCGCTCCATGGGTTGCAGTTTAGCGAACTCTGCTTGAATGGCTGGATCGTGCTGGGTGATGCGTTCGACCATTTCGGTCATGATCACTGCTGGGCAGATGGCGTTGACGCGGATATTGCGCGTTGCGTATTCGAGGGCTGCGGTTTTGGTAAGCTGGATGACGCCGCCTTTTGAGGCGCAATATGCAGGAAGATTCATGAAACCAACTTCGCCAGCAATCGATGAGATATTGACGATGACACCACTGCCCTGCCCGCGCATGATTTCAAGCTCGTGTTTCATGCCATAAAAGACGCCATAAAGATTCACTTTAATAGTGCGGTCGAAGTTTTCAAAGGTGCAGTCGGCGGTTTCGTTTTGTTCACCTTCGATACCGGCATTGTTGACCGCGTAATCAAGTCGTCCATAACGGTCTTTAATGGTCTCAAAAAGATGCTTAACCGATTCAAGCTCAGACACGTCGGTTTTAACAAATAATGCATCGTCACCTTCTTGACGAATAGAGTCTGCGAGCTTTTCACCTCTATCCTGATCAAGATCACTGATGACCACCGCGTCACCGCGCTCTGCGAATGATTCTACGATTGCTTTACCGATCCCTGCGCTGCCGCCTGTTACGAGCGCTACTTTTGATGATGCCTTCATAGTCCTTTTCTCCTGATATTGCTTTGGTTAACAATAACACCACTCAACATCTCAACATTGACATATATCATCTATTGAGCCGATTTTACGATATAGTAAAAGGTATACTAATCCGATAGGATCAATTCATTGCAAATGCTTAAGGAGAGAAGAATATGAGTAATCTTGCTAAGAACGAATTAGAGACTCAATGCCAGGAAAAACCCTGCTCAGCCATTGAGCGCGTTATTAAGCCTCGTGATAAAGATTTAGGTGGGTTTAAAGTGCGCCGCTCCATTCCGACTCGTGAGCAGAAGCAGATTGGTCCCTGGGTTTTCTTTGACCATATGGGCCCTGCTTTTTTTCAGCCCGGGCAAGGCGTTAATGTTCGCCCCCATCCGCATATCAATCTTGCTACAGTTACTTACCTATTTGCCGGGGAAATTTTACATCGTGATTCATTAGGCAGTGAACAGGCAATTCGTCCTGGGGATATTAATTTAATGGTGGCGGGTAAAGGCATTGTGCACTCCGAGCGGGAGCGCAGAGAAGTCACTGATTCGATGCATCAATTGCACGGCTTACAATTATGGTTAGCATTACCTGAAAAAGATGAAGAAATTGATCCCGCTTTTTATCACTACCCCACTACTGATATTCCTGACACAGAAGTTAATGGTGTGACAGTAAAAGTCATGATGGGAAGTGCTTTTGGCAAAACCTCGCCAGTGAAGACTTTTGCTAAAACCATTTATATTGAAGCAAATATGGATCATGAGCAGAGCCTGAAATTACCAGAAGCTGATGAGCGCGGCTTGTATGTGGTTGAAGGCGAAGTTGAAATCGATGGTGTCACGGTTGAGGAACATTCAATGGCCATCTTGAGTGGCAAGCCTGATTTAACGGTAAAAGCTTTAAAATCCAGTCGCGTGGCTTTGATTGGTGGCGAGCATCTGGGCAAACGTTATATTGAATGGAACTTTGTATCGAGCCGCAAAGAGCGCATAGAACAAGCTAAGCAAGACTGGAAAAATGGCAACTATCCTAAAGTGCCCGGCTATGAGCTAGAGTTTATCCCGCTACCGGAGTAAAACTAATTAAGTGAAAGCTTTAAAAAGGAGTCTTAAATGATTGATATTAATTGGGCTTTAGTAGGCATGCACAGTATTACCCTAGCTGCTGCGTATATCCTTGCCTTACCGATTGCGTTGAATCGTGAAGCCAAGGCACGCGGTGCTGGTTTGCGCACTTTTCCGCTAGTGAGTATTG
>JAPHRL010000116.1 GCA_026195755.1 Kangiella sp.
TAGCACAACCCCGACACTGCCCCCGCAACGGTAAGCGGTTAACAGCCCCATCACAGAGCCACTGCGTCGCACGACGTGGGAAGGCGATGGGGCCGGATAGAGCAACTATCCAACCGCGAGTCCGGAGACCGGCCTGAGACAGACATACCAGTGCTGCGGTGGGCGGTGCGCGGGTGAAAAACCGTCTCCACTGTTGATCACTCCAAAGCCCTGCCTCCCTCTCACTGGTTCATCCCATTTACGCGCGGGTGAGCGCAGAGGAAACAACGTGAATCAACTACAACTCTCCATCACGGCACTGCTGCTTGGCAGTTCCACACTTATTCAGGCCGCCGATGAGGCCATATCTCCCCTCATTGTCACGGCCACACGTACTGCTCAAAGTGCCGATGAGACCCTGGCCTCGGTTACTGTAATTACGCGTGAGGAGATTGAAACCAGCCAGGCCAATTCGCTCATGGAACTCATTCAGGGACGCACTGTGGGTCTCGACATAAGCCGCAATGGTGGCCCCGGAAGCAACACCAGCGTCTATCTCAGAGGCAGTGAGAGCGACCACGTTCTCGTATTGATCGACGGTGTACGGGTCGCCTCAGTCACTACTGGCAGCTTTAACTGGGCCAGTATTCCGGCAGCACAGATTGAACGCATTGAAATTGTTCGCGGCCCCAACTCAACACTTTACGGTTCAGACGCCATAGGCGGTGTGATCCAGATATTTACCCGCAAGGCACAAGGTACTCAGCTAAGCGTAGGTGGCGGCAGTTACAACACAAAAAAGGCCACGGTTGGTAATGGTGGTAGCCTGGGTAACGGAAACTACCACATCACGTTGGACCACCAGCAGAGCGATGGGTTTTCCACCAAAATCCCCACCGCCAGTAACTATGAAGCGGACAACGATGCCTATAAAAAAGACAGCGTGACGGCCGGACTGTCCTTACCACTCGGTACAACCACCAACCTGGCGCTCAACCTGTTCCACTCCAGCGCACGTAATGAATACGATGCATCCACCCCTGACGCCTACGCTGTTAGCCGCAACAGCAGTGCCGATGCGGCCCTGGACTGGCAGACCAGTGAAGACTGGGCGCAACGTTTCGTGCTCAGCAGCAGCGAGGATTTCTCTGAGAGTTTTGATAGCTGGCCTTCAAAGATCACGACACGGCGATCCGGCCTCAGCTGGCAGAATGATATCTCTCTGAATGAAACTACACTTCTCACCTTTGGCGCAGAGGCACAACGTGACAACGGTGAGAATAAGGACAACTTCAAAGAAGAGGTCAACAACAACGCACTGTTCGGGCAATCTCAGTGGAGCGGTGAGCAGTACGACATATTAGTCGGTCTACGTAGTGACAAGCACTCAAAATATGGAAGCCACTCAACAGGCCGCCTGACGCTGGGCAGTCGTCTCGGTAACGGTCGCCTTTTCGCCAGCCACGCCACGGCCTTCAAGGCCCCTACCTTTAACGAACTTTACTATCCGTTCTACGGTGACCCCGATACTAAACCGGAAGAGTCTGCCAGCTCGGAACTCGGTTACCGCCTGGGTGGCTTTCAGGCTAGCCTGTTTCAGACAAAGGTGACCAACCTTATTCAATCTGACCCCATTACCTGGTTAGTGGTTAATATTGGTAAGGCCACACTTGAAGGACTAGAACTGGAATACAACCAGCAAGTAGGCGGCTGGCAGCTAAACAGTGGCCTCACCCTGCAAAAAGCTGAGGATGACGCGACCGGGGAGCGGCTGTTGCGTCGGGCCGAAAAGAAACTCTTCTTCACCGCCAACGGGCCTGTTAGCGGGCATGGCACTATCGGTATCGAGGCCAGCTACACCGGCCCACGTATGGATTATGGCAGTGTAGAGCTAACCTCCTACACCCTGCTCAACCTGACCGGTGAATACCGTTTCAGCAAACAGTGGTCACTCAGCGGACGCATCGAGAATCTGCTGGATGAGGATTACATGCTGGCCAACGGCTACAACACCCCTGGTGCCTCCGCCTATGCCAACATCAACTTCAAGATGTAACATGGCCGTATGAGATCCGGGCACACATCGCTGGAGAACCGCCGTGCTGATCACCAGATCACTCTGCGGCTATTAGGCTTTGTGCTGGCTTCGATAACCCTGCATGCCGCCGTCCTGCTATCGCAGCAAACGGCGGACGGGGCCAGTGAAACGACGCTGACAACGATGCAGGTTACCTTTGACAGCATCAGTGCCATTGCAGCCCCGCTCGAAGCCACACAAAA
>JAPHRL010000206.1 GCA_026195755.1 Kangiella sp.
CGCTAGTGAGTATTGCTGCCTGTGGCTTCGTGCTGATTGGAATAGACATATTCGATGGTGCTGAACCCGAAGCCCGTGTAGTTGCGGGTATTATTACCGGTATCGGCTTTATCGGCGGCGGCGCGATCCTTAAAAATAATGACCATGTCAGCGGCACAGCAACCGCTGCAAGCATCTGGGCAACAGGTGCCATTGGTATTGCTGTGGCATACAACCGCTATGAAGTCGCCTTATTGATTAGTATTATCACATTTCTCACTCTTCATTTTGGTTACGATGCCAAAAAAGTAGTTCAGAATGGTAATGCAGAAACCGAAGAAAAGTCTTAATTTTTAACCAGGGGCGGTATAAAAAAGCGCTGTGATATGTGTGATAATACCGCCACTTTCATTCCACTCTTCATTAAAGAATCCCAATGCTCTCAGAAAAAGAACTCATTCATTACAGTCGCCAAATTATTCTCCCTGAAATTGATGAAGAAGGTCAGGCAAAGCTGAAGCAAAGCTCTGTGCTGATTGTGGGTATGGGTGGCTTGGGTTCGCCTGTGGCCATGTATTTGGCGGCGGCGGGTATTGGCCATTTGGTCATTGCCGATCAGGACACTATCGAACAATCGAATTTACAACGCCAGATTGCGCATACTCTTGAATCGGTTGGTGACTCTAAAGTGTCATCAGCTAAAACTACTTTGGAAAACTTAAATCCTTGGATAAAAGTCACAACCATTGAACAGCGCTTGGATGGAGAAGTACTGGATGATGCTGTGGCTAATACCGATGTCGTTATTGATTGTTCTGACAATTACGCAACACGTTTTGCACTGAATAAAGCTTGCGTTGGGCATAGTAGAACTTTGGTGTCGGGCACCGCGATTCGTTTTAATGGCCAAGTTGCCGTATTTAATCAAACGCCTGAATCCGCTTGTTATCACTGTCTTTATCAGGCTGATCAGTTCAATGATAAAAACTGCGAAGACCAGGGGATACTAGCGCCTGTAGTTGGTGTTATAGGTTCCTTACAAGCAACAGAGGTCTTGAAAAGTCTAATGGGGATTGGCCAGAGTTTGGATAGTCATTTGTTAATTTATGATGCGTTGAACGCCAACTTCAAAACCATTGAACTGACCAAAGATCCAGCCTGCGAGGTTTGCAGTGCATAGGTGAAGCCCTCTTTATGTAGGGACAACTCAAGTGTACCCATAGGGTAAGATCTTGTCCGTACTAAAGCATAATTTTAAAACTTAACGTCAGGTCTTACCACACCTCTTATCGTATCATTTCTCACCGCCTCTTGATCCAGGTCAAGAGCTTTTCGCTCGCTTGCCGTTACTCTTACGCTCACATTCTCATAGTTGAATTGATGGGCCCTTTATTATGGCAGATACGACTGAGCATTCTGACAACCAGAATTATTTAGGACTGCGCGGTATTGAATTTACCGAGTTTGCGAGTCCTGACAGCAATTATATGGAACAAGTTTTCGAGGCTTTTGGTTTTTCTAAGGTTAAAAAGTTTAAAGGCAAAGACATCTATTATTACAATCAGAATGATATCCATTTTTCGATTAATCAGGAGCGCGCTGGCTTTTCGCGTGAGTTTGCAAACAGCCATGGTCCTGCCATTACCTCTATGGGCTGGCGCGTTGATGATGCTGAACAAGCATTGTCTATTGCGATTGACCGCGGTGCTACCGCAGCAAAGCCTGAGGATACCGATCTGCCCTACCCTGCAATTTATGGTATCGGCAACAGTCTGATTTATTTCATTGATACTTTTGCGGGTTCTGAGAGCTCTTCTCAAACCAAGCCAGGCTCAATCTATGAACAGGACTTTGAAGATTTAGAGAGTCCAGTTGTCGTTGAGAACAAAGGATTCTTGAGAATCGATCACCTGACCAATAATGTTTACAAAGGCACCATGCAGAAATGGGCTGACTTTTATAAAAACGTTTTTGGTTTCACAGAAGTTCGCTATTTCGATATCAAAGGTAAAGAAACCGCCTTGATTTCCTATGCATTGCGTTCACCTGACGGAAGTTTTTGCATTCCTATCAATGAGGGCAAAGGTGATGATCGCAATCAGATTGACGAATACCTGCGCGAATATAATGGTCCTGGTGTACAGCACATTGCCTTTGAAACCGATGATATTTTAGCTTCTCTGGACAAACTGGATCATTCCGTGATTGATACACTGGACATCCACGATGACTACTACAAAACCGTTTTTGATCGAGTACCCAATGTTCGTGAAGACCATCAACGAATCCAGGATCATCAAGTATTGGTAGATGGTGATGCAGATTCCTATCTTTTACAAATATTCACTAAGAACCTGTTCGGACCAATCTTTATTGAGATCATCCAGCGGGCCAACAATCTTGGTTTTGGCGAAGGTAATTTTAAAGCACTCTTTGAATCAATTGAACGTGATCAACAAAAACGTGGCGTGCTTTAAACTGAGAGCTGAGGAACTGATAATGAAAATCGAACAAATTCACCACGTGGCCTATCGCTGCAAAGACGCTAAAGAAACGGTCGAGTTTTATACTAAAGTCTTGAACATGGACTTTATTCTAGCGATTGCCGAAGACCGAGTACCATCCACAAAGGAACCCGATCCCTACATGCATTTATTTATGGATGCGGGTAATGGCAACATTCTGGCTTTCTTTGAGTTACCGAATTCACCAGAGATGGGCAAAGACCCTAATACTCCTGAATGGGTGCAGCACATTGCACTGCGCGTTAAGGATGAAGATGCTCTGATGGAAGCGAAAAAAGAAATCGAAGCACATGGTATTGAAGTCCTTGGTCCAACAAACCATGAAATTATTAAGTCTATTTATTTCTTTGATCCGAACGGTCACCGCTTAGAACTGACCTGCGTGACTGCAACTGACGAGATGATGAAAAAGCTGGATGATGTCAAATGGGACATGCTCGAGGAATGGAGTCGCACCAAGCAAGCACCGAAGCATGCAGAGTGGTTGCATAGCGAAGAGTTTGTCGAGGTATAGCATGACCGCCTACCAAGCTAAAACACCTGATGAACAAGGTTTTGTCGCTTACACCGAAGAAGAAAATGGTACCTGGGAAATTCTTTATAAGCGGCAAATGGAGCTAATCAAAGGCCGAGCCTGCGATGCTTATATGGATGGCCTTGAGCGACTGCAAATGTCAAATAACAGCATTCCGCAGTTACCTGACATTAATCGCGTGTTGCGAAAAGAAACTGGTTGGGAAGTGGCTGCGGTTCCGGCCTTAATTCCTTTTGGTAAGTTCTTTAAGTTATTAGCCAATAAACAATTCCCTGCGGCAACCTTTATTCGGACACGTCAAGAAATCGACTACTTGCAGGAGCCGGACATATTCCATGAAATTTATGGACACTGCCCGCTTCTGACCAATCCGGTGTTTGCTAAATTTGTCGAGAATTATGGCAAACTCGGTTTAGCCGCTTCCAAACAGGAACGCATCTACCTAGCTCGCGTATTCTGGTTTACCGTTGAGTTTGGATTAATGCAACAGGCCAAAGAAGATTTAAAAATCTATGGC